>CBFGOZ010000009.1:0-24546 GCA_965650505.1 uncultured Arenimonas sp. | reverse complement strand
CCGCGCGGGCGCAGGGTGCTGAACTCGTAGCCGATGCCGCAGCCGGCCTTCAGGGTCAGGCCCGCTTCGTGCACCTTGCCCAGGATGTCGTCCATCGAGTCGGTGATGATCCCCGACACGGTGCAGTTGATGGTGCTGGTGGCCGGCTTGTGTTCGAGCGCGCCGGCATTGGACGTGATGCGGCCGGCGGGAATGGCGCCGCGGCGCAAGGCCCAGAGGAAACGTTCGTACCAGTACTTCTGCTTCTCGGCGGTCGGCTCGGCCTCGGCCAGGGCCTTGGCCACCCGCTGGTAGGTGTGGTCGATGGACGCATCGACCGGGTCGCCCTTCTTGGTCTTCAGGCGGTACTTCTTGTCCCAGATGTCGTAGGACGCCGGCTGCATCTCGATGTCCTGCGCCGCGTTGTGCTTGACCGCCTCCAGGCGAACCGTGCTCATAAGTCCTTTCTTCCTCCCGGGGCACCCCTCGGGAGGGCGCCTTATGTATGAATTCTTATCGGGTCGTGCCGGCCGGGAATCCGGGGGAAAACACGCCCGCCCGCGGGGTTTGGCCCCTGGGTTTGCGTAGTGTCCGGTCCGCTTCCCGCATGCCGTCTCGCCGTCGCGTCGTGCAAGCTCCAACCCCAAGGCTTGGGGCCGTCCCCGCTGCCCGACACAAGATGTAGTGGCAGCGGAAGGCAAAACTACCCCTCGGCGGGGGGGCTGTCAACAACCCGAAACACGCTGAAAACACAGTGCCTTCAAGATGTTCCACGGCACTCCGAGACTTGGCCTGAAACCCCCGCCGGCTGCGTTGGCGGCACAATCGCCTCCGTGGAACCAGACCGTCATCACGGTTCCGGGGTGGTCCCGACGGGCGGATCCGGGGGTCGGAAGGGCCTGGGTCCGGCCCCGGACCGGCCCTTGTCCAGCCGCGGTTCGGCTCCCATCTGCTATCCCGTTCATCCCCACCCATGGCCTGAGCCCGGAGCCCGATCCATGCGTCTGCTGACCGCCGCCACCGCCCTCCTGCTTGCCGGCTTGGCCGGCGCCGGCGCCCACCACTGGCTGTCGCAGCCGGCGGCGCCGGCCCCCGCCGCCGCCCCCAGCCGGGCCCAGGCCGCCCTGGACACCGCGGCCGAACTGGCCCTGCCCCGCACCGCCCAGGCGGCGCTGCCGGCCGAACTTTCCGGCGTGCCCCTGCCTTCGCTGGCGCCGATGCTGCAGAACGTGACCCCGGCCGTGGTCAACGTCTATTCGCGCCAGGTGGTGCGGGTGCGCAACCCGCTGGCCGAGTTCTTCGGCATGCCCGGCGGCATGCCGCAGGAGCGCATGCAGCAGTCCCTGGGTTCGGGCGTCATCGTCGATGCCGAGCGCGGCCTGGTGCTGACCAACAACCACGTGATCGAAAACGCCGACGGCGTGTCGGTGACCCTGGCCGACGGCCGCACTTTCGAGGCCGAGCTGGTCGGCGCCGACCCCGACACCGACGTGGCGGTGATCCGCATCCCGGCCGAAAACCTGAGCGCGCTGAACCTGGCCGATTCCAGCGCGCTGCGGGTCGGCGACTTCGTGGTCGCGGTGGGCAATCCCTTCGGCCTGGGCCAGACGGTCACCAGCGGCATCGTCTCGGCCGTGGGCCGCAGCGGCCTGCAGGGCCTGGGCTACCAGAACTTCATCCAGACCGACGCCTCGATCAACCCGGGCAATTCCGGCGGCGCGCTGGTGAACCTGCGCGGCGAGCTGGTCGGCATCAACACCGCCAGCTTCAACCCGCGCGGCAGCGCCGCCGGCAACATCGGCCTGGGTTTCGCCATTCCCGCCAACCTGGCGCGCGAGGTGATGCGCCAGCTGATGGCCTACGGCGAAGTGCGCCGCGGCTCGCTGGGCCTGGACGGCGAGGAGATCACCGAATTCGCCGCCCGCCAGCTCGACCTGCCGGCCAACCAGCGCGGCGCCCTGGTGGCGCGCGTCTACCGCGGCTCGCCGGCCGAAGCCGCCGGCGTGCGGCCGGGCGACGTGGTGGTGGCGGCCAACGGCGAACGCATCGACAGCGCCCAGGCCCTTCGAAATCTCGAGGGCCTGCTGCCGGTGGACCAGCAGGTGCGGCTGGAGCTGCTGCGCGACGGCCGCCGGCTGACGGTGTCGGCCGTGCTCAAGGCCCAGGCCAAGGAAATCGACGGCGGCCAGATCGACCCGCGCCTGGCCGGCGCCACCCTGACCGAGCTGCCCGAACGTTTCCGCCAGCAGGGCCTGATCGGCGTCATCGCCAGCAAGGTCGAGCCCGGCAGCCGCGCGGCCCGCAACGGCCTGCGCGCCGGCGACCGCATCGGCCAGGTCAACCGCCGCAACGTCGCCGACCTGCCGGCCTTCCGCAGCGCCCTGGCCAACGAGCCGCAGGACCTGGTGCTCAGCGTCGCGCGCGGCGGCCGCTTCGGATACCTGGTGATGGAATGAGCCCGCGGCCGCGGGCGCGGCCGTCGGTGTAAGGTGACGTACTGGATCGCAGAGGAGTCCCGCCATGTCCCGACCGATGCCCGAGCCCAAGCCGCCGCTGGACGCGGTGCCCGAACTCGACCACCTGGAATCGGCCAAGGAAAGCCTGGGCGAGGCGCGCGACGCGCTGAAGGCCGGCGTTTCCGAGGCCATGGGCGCCAGCGCCGCGGCCGCCCGCGAGGCCAAGGCCGAGCTGGACGACAAGCTGCAGGGCCTGCTCGACCAGGGCAAGGGCCTGCTGAACCAGGCCGAAGACCTGATCCGCAGCAAGCCGCTGGCCTCGTTCGGCGTCGCCTTTGCGGCCGGTTACCTGGTCGCCGCCCTGACCCGGCGCAAGTAAGCCGGGCCGATGAGCGGCCAGGAGCCGGCGCAGGACGCGCCGAACCCGCAGCCACCCGGCGAGGCCGGACGCCTGGGCGACGACGCCCAGGCCGTGCTGTCGGCCGCGCGCGACACCGCCCGCGCCTACGTCGGCACCTTAGACGCGCTGCGCCAGCTGTTCGCGGCCGAGGTCGGCCTGGCCCGCGATGCGCTGATCCACGCCCTGGTCTACCTGCTGGTCGCCACGGTGATGCTGGGCACGATGTACCTGCTGGTCACCGCCCTGGTCGTCACCGGGCTGCGCTCGGCCGGCGCGCCCTGGCCGCTGGCCATCGCCCTGCCCCTGCTGGTCAGCGGCGCCATCGCCTGGTTCGCCGTGCTGCGGGCGCGGGCCGCACTGCGCCTGGCCGACTTCGAGGCCACGCGCCGGCAGCTCAGGCAGGGGCTGCGCGGCATCGGCGGCGGCACGGAGCCGGCGCCGTGAAACTGTCGGAAAAACAGGCGGCGGTGGAAGCGGCCGAATTGCGCTGCGAAGGCCAGCGCTTGGTCGCGCAGCAGTCGCTGGATACGCTGAAGGCGGAGTTCCGCCGCGGCGCCACGCCGGCGCGCATCGTCGTCTCCGGCCTGGCCCTGGGCTTCGCCAGCGGCATGGCGGCGCCGCGCGGCGCCGCCGCCGCGGTCAGCGGGCGCTTCCTGTCGGGGCCGGTGTTCTCGATGCTGTTCGACAGCCTGCTGCCCGGGCTGATGGCCGGCATCACCGCGGCCGCCACCGCCGAACAGGTGGTGGAGGACGCGGCCCCCGACGCAGTGCAGGAAGCCGCCGAAGCCGCCGTGGAAGAGGCGGTGGACGAGGGCGTCGAAACCCCGGCCGAGGCGGCCCCCGCCCGCCCCCGTCGCCGCCGCAAGCGCAGGCCCAAAGCCGATGTCGACGCCTGAGCGCCCGGACGACGATCTCGCGACGCCCGCCACGGCCACGCCGGCGCCGCCGGCCGCCGCGGTCGTGAACGTCGCCCTGCCCGGCGAGGACGAGCCGCGCCGCATCCCGCTGTCCAGCCACGCCCAGCGCCTGGCCGCGCTGCGCGCGAACTCGCGCCTGCTCTGGGTGCTGGTGCTGGGCGTGATCCTGTACACCTGCTACTTCGCCTCCAGCCTGATCCTGCCGGTGGTGGTGGCGGCGTTTTTCGCGATGCTGCTCAGCCCGCTGATCAACCGGGTGCCGCTGCGCTGGCTGCCGCGCGGCCTGGCGGCGCTGATGCTGGTGGCGGGCCTGCTGGGCAGCCTGGGGGCCGTCGGCACCTTCATCGCCAAGCCCGCGGGCGACTGGGTGCGCAAGGTGCCCTTCGTGGTGCGCGAGGCGGCGCCGAAGCTGCAGGCGATGGTGAAGCCGATCTACGAGGCGCGGCGCGCCAGCGGTTTCGACGACCTCACCGGCGACCCCGAGCCCGGCCCCGATGAAGTGGTGGTGCGGCCGCCGCGGGCCGACCTGATGTCGGCCACGCCCAAGGTGCTGGGCTCGCTGCTGGCGGTGATCCTGCTGACCTTCAGTTTCCTGGTCTACGGCGACGACCTGCTCAACAAGCTGCTGATCCTGCGGCCGACGCGGGCCCAGAAGCGCCTGACCGCCGAGATCGTGCAGCAGATCCAGAGCGACCTGTCGCGCTACATGGTCACCATCAGCGCCACCAGCGTGGCCCTGGGCGGCGCCACCGCCGGCCTGCTGTGGTACCTGGGCGTCGAGGACCCGCTGCTGTGGGGCGTGCTGGCCGCGGCGCTGAACCTGACGCCCTTCGTCGGCCCGCTGATCATGGCCCTGCTGCTGGCCCTGGTCGGCCTGTCGCAGTTCGACACCATCGGCGCGGCGCTGCTGCCCTCGGCCGGTTTCCTGGTGCTGCACGCGGTCGAGAGCAACGTGCTGACGCCGCTGGTGCTGGGCCGGACCATGCGCATCAACCCGCTGGCCATCATCCTGTGGCTGATGCTGTGGGGCTGGCTGTGGGGCGTGGCCGGGCTGCTGGTGGCGGTGCCGATGCTGGTGTGCCTGAAGATCGTCGCCGACCGGGTCGAGGGCCTGCGCAGCTGGGCCCGGCTGCTGGAGTAGCCACCCCTGGAGCAGGCTGCCCCGTCACGCCGCGCTGCCCGGCCGGCGCGTTATCCTTCCGCGGTGAATTCCGCACCCCTGGCCCTGAGCCTCGACCTCGACGACACCCTCTGGCCGGTCTGGCCGCTGATCGAACGCGCCGAACTCGCGCTCGACGCCTTCCTGCGCCTGCACTGTCCGCGCACCGCGCAGAAGTACCCGGTGCACCGGATGCGCCGGCTGCGCGAGGTCATCGCCGGCGAGTTCCCGGAGTTCGCCCACGACTTCACCCACCAGCGCAAGCTGTCGCTGCAGCGCGCGCTGCAGGACTGCGGCGACGACCTGGCCCACGCCGAGGCCGCGTTCGAGGCCTTCTACGCCACCCGCAACCAGGTCGAGTTCTATCCCGACGCGCTGGCCGCGCTGCAGCGCCTGGCCGCGCGCCGGCCGGTGGCGGCGCTGACCAATGGCAATGCCGACCTGGCGCGCATCGGCATCCAGGCCCACTTCGTGCACTTCGTCAGCGCCCGCGAGATGGGCGTGGCCAAGCCCGAGACGCCGATCTTCCACGCCACCTGCGAGCGCCTGGGCCTGGCCCCGGACCAGGTGCTGCACGTCGGCGACGATCCGCTGCTGGACGTGGTCGGCGCCCGCCGCGCCGGCATGCCCAGCTGCTGGATCAACCGCAAGAAGGAGCGCTGGCCCGCCGGCCTGCCGCGCCCCGACCTGGAATTCGCTACGCTGGCCGGCCTGGCCGACTGGCTGGACACCCACGACACGGAGACCCGATGAGCCTGCCGCCCTGCTTCGCCAGCCCCGACACCTCGGCCACGGCGCTGCCGCTGCGGCTGGTGGACCGCGCCGGCTATGCCGCCTGGCGCGACCGGCAACCGGCGACGGTGCAGGCCTGGCTGGCGGCCCAGGATTTTTCCGGGCAGTCGGGCGCGCCCCTGCTGGTGCCGGGCGAAGACGGCCGGCCGGCGTATTTCCTGGCCGGCGTGTCCGATCCGAAGGACCCGCTGGCCCTGGCGCACCTGCCGTCGATGCTGCCGCCGGGCACCTACCGGCTGGCGGCCGAATCGCCGCTGGCGCTCGACGCCGGCCAGGCCCTGCTGGGCTGGGGCCTGGGCGCCTACCGCTTCGACCGCTACCTCAAGCCCGCGCGCGCACCGGCGCGCCTGGTCATCGACGACGCCGGCGCCGAGAACTCCGAGGCCTTCGCCCTGCTCAAGGCCGCCACCCTGGTGCGCGACCTGGTCAACACGCCCACCGAACACATGGGCCCGACCGAACTCGAGGCCGTGGCCACGCGCCTGGCCCAGGCCTACGGCGGCAAGCTCGACGTGGTCGCCGGCGAAGCGCTGCTGGCGCGCAACTTCCCCGCCATCCACGCCGTCGGCCGCGCCAGCCACCGCGCGCCGCGCCTGATCGAACTCAACTGGGGCGACGACGCCCACCCGCGCCTGGCCATCGTCGGCAAGGGCGTGTGCTTCGACACCGGCGGCCTGGACATCAAGCCCGCCGACGGCATGCGCAACATGAAGAAGGACATGGGCGGCGCCGCGCACGCGCTGGCCCTGGCCCAGCTGGTGATGGCGCTGAAGCTGCCGGTGCGCCTGCAGCTGCTGGTGCCGGCGGTCGAGAACGCGATCGGCCCCGATGCCTTCCGCCCCGGCGAGGTGCTGGCCACCCGCCAGGGCCTGTCGGTGGAAGTGGACAACACCGACGCCGAGGGCCGCCTGATCCTGTGCGACGCGCTCACCTACGCGTCCGAGGGCAAGCCGAAGCTACTGCTGGACTTCGCCACGCTCACCGGCGCGGCGCGCATCGCCCTGGGGCCGGACCTGCCGGCGCTGTTCGCCAACGACGACACGCTGGCCGCCGACTACCTGGCCGCCGGCGAACGCACCCGCGATCCGCTCTGGCGCATGCCGCTGTGGCGCCCCTACCTGAGCTACCTGCGCTCGGGCATCGCCGACCTGGCCAATTCCGGCGCCTCGCGCATGGCCGGCTGCATCACCGCCGCCGTGTACCTGGATCGGTTCGTGCCCGAACACCAGCCCTGGGCGCACGTGGACGTGTACTCCTGGAACGACAGCGACCGCCCGGGCAAGCCCGCCGGCGGCGAGGCCCAGGGCCTGCGCGCGGCCTGGGCGCTGCTCAAGGCGCGCTTCGGCGCCTGAGCGGGCGGCCCTCGCGGGCGGCGGGTTGCGCGGCACATCCATTACCCCCGGGCCTTCACGGCTTCGGTGACAATCGTCAGCCGCGCCGGGTGATGGCGCGCACTGCCGCCAGAAAGTGCATTCCGGCACCTTGGCCCGACGGGGTCGCTGGGTAGACTGGCCCCCTCCCGGAACCCGCGCCGACCCCATGACGACCTCGCCCGACCTGCTCAACCAGCTCCGCATCGACCGCAGCGCCGCTCCGCCCCCGCGCCCGCCCCGCCGCGGCCTCGGCCTGGCCGTGGGCGCCGTCGTGGTGCTGGCCGCCGGCGCGATCGCCTGGTGGGCGCTGCGCGAGGAGCCGCTGCCGGTGAAGGCCGCCGCCGCCCAGCCCGTGGCCGTCGGCACCGCCTCGGCCGGCACCTCGGTGCTCGACGCTTCCGGCTACGTCACCGCCCGCCGCATCGCCACCGTCTCGTCCAAGGTCACCGGCAAGGTGCTCGAGGTGCTGATCGAGGAAGGCCAGAAAGTGAAGCAGGGCGAGGTGCTCGCGCGCCTGGAGCCGACCGACGCCGACGCCCAGCGCGACCTGTCCGCCGCCCAGCTCGAGGCCGCGCGCAGCAACGTCACCGGCATCGCCGCCCAGCTCAAGCTCGCCGACCAGAACCTGGTGCGCATGCGCGACATGGCCGCGCGCAAGCTCGTCGCCGCCGCCATGCTCGACCAGGCCCAGGCCGAACGCGACGCGCTGGCCGCCCAGCTGCAGAGCGCGCGCAGCAACCTGCAGGTCGCGGTCGAGGCCCTGGCGCTGTCGGACATCGGCGTGGACAACACCGTGGTGCGTGCGCCCTTCGACGGCGTGATCACGGTGAAGGCCGCGCAGCCGGGCGAGATCATCTCGCCGATGTCGGCCGGCGGTGGCTTCACCCGCACCGGCATCGGCACGGTGGTGGACATGGACTCGCTGGAGATCCAGGTCGACGTCAACGAGGCCTTCATCGGCCGAGTGAAACCGAAGCAGAAGGTCGAAGCCGTGCTCAACGCCTACCCCGACTGGCGCATCCCGGCCGAGGTGATCGCCATCGTGCCCACCGCCGACCGCAGCAAGGCCACGGTGAAGGTGCGCATCGCCTTCAAGGAAAAGGACGAGCGCGTGGTGCCCGACATGGGCGTGCGCGTGTCCTTCCTGGAGGAAGCCACGCCGGCCGAGGCCAACGCCCCGGCCATCACCGGCGTCACCGTGCCGACCGAGGCGGTGGTGCAGCGCGAGGGCAAGACCGTCGCCTACGTGGTGCGCGACGGCCGCGCCAGCCTGCGCGAGATCGAAGCCGGCGACATCCGCGACGGCCAGCGCCGCGTCCTGCGCGGCCTGGCGGTCGGCGAACAGGTGGTGCTGGCGCCGCCGGCCGAACTCGCCGACGGCGGCAAGGTCGCCGTCACGCCCTGAATTCCCTTTCCACGCGAACCCCACGAGGCACGCCATGTCCGAGTCCCTGGTCCAGATCCGAGCGCTCACCAAGCACTACACCCGCGGCAAGCAGACCGTCGAAGTGCTGCATGGCATCGACCTCGACATCCCCAAGGGCGACTTCGTCGCGCTGATGGGGCCGTCGGGCTCGGGCAAGACGACGCTGCTGAACCTGATCGGCGGGCTCGACACGCCGACCTCCGGCTCGGTCTCGGTCGAAGGCCGGCGCATCGACCAGATGTCGGGCGGCGAGCTCGCGGCCTGGCGCGCCAACCACGTCGGCTTCGTGTTCCAGTTCTACAACCTGCTGCCGGTGCTGACCGCGCAGAAGAACGTCGAACTGCCGCTGCTGCTGGCCTCGATGGGCGGCGCCGAGCGCGCCAAGCGGGCGCAGGTGGCGCTGCAGCTGGTGGGCCTGGGCGACCGCGGCGGACACAAGCCCAGCGAGCTGTCCGGCGGCCAGGAGCAGCGCGTGGCGATCGCCCGCGCCCTGGTCACCGACCCGACCCTGCTGATCTGCGACGAACCGACCGGCGACCTCGACCGCAAGACCGCCGACGAGATCCTGACCCTGCTGCAGGTGCTCAACCGCGAACACGGCAAGACGATCGTGATGGTCACCCACGACCCGAAGGCCGCCGAATACGCCACGCACACGGTGCACCTCGACAAGGGCCTGCTCGTCGACGCCGTCGCCGCGCACTGAGGACGCCGCCATGACCCGCACCGGACTGGTACTCGCCAACCTCTTCCACCGCAAGGGACGCACCTGGCTGACGCTGCTCTCGGTCATCACGGCGTTCACGCTGTTCGGCCTGCTGCAGGCCGTGATCGTCGTCTTCAGCAGCGGCGCCGACTTCGTCGGCACCACCCGCCTGGTCACCCAGTCGCGCGTGTCCTTCACCAACTCGCTGCCGATGCGCATGGTTCCGGAGATCGACGCGATCCCCGGCGTCGAGCGCGCCATGTACCAGCAGTGGTTCGGCGGCGTGAACAAGGCCGACAACACCGAGATCTTCACCTTCGCGGTCGACCCCGAACGCCTGCACGAAGTCTACCCGGAGTGGGTGATGCCGGAAGAACACTGGCAGGCCTTCGCGCGCACCCGCACCGGCATCATCGTCGGCCGCCAGGTCGCCGACCGCACCGGCTGGAAGGTGGGCGACCGCATTCCGCTGGCCTCGAACATCTTCCCGCAGAAGAACGGCAGCAAGGACTGGGAGTTCGAGGTCGTCGGCATCTACGACGGCATCGACGAGCAGTGGCAGGGGCAGACCGGCGGCATGTACATCAACCACGCCTACTTTTCCGAAGCTTCGATGTTCGGCGGCGGGTTGGCCGGCATGTTCTCGCTCAAGATCGAGGACCCGGGCATGGCCGAGGCGATCGCGCAGACCATCGACAAGCGCTTCGAGAACACCGCCGACGAAACCCGGACGATGTCCGAGAAGGACTTCAACGTGAACTTCCTCAAGCAGCTGGGCGACATCGGCCTGATGCTGCGCTGGATCCTGTTCGCGGTGTTCTTCACCCTGCTGCTGGTGGTCGGCAACACCATGGCGCAGAGCGTGCGCGAGCGCGTGCCGCAGTTCGCGGTGCTCAAGACGCTGGGCTTCACCGACAACGCCGTGCTGGGCTTCGTGCTGGCCGAGACGCTGGCGCTGTGCGCGATCGGCGGGCTGGTCGGCCTGGTGATCGCCTGGGTGCTGAGCCAGGGCATCACGCAGGCGGCCGGCGGTTTCCTGCCGCCGATCATCCTGACCGCCCAGGTCTGGATCGCCGGACTGGTGGCGATCATCGTGCTGAGCCTCGCCGTCGGCCTGATGCCGGCGCTGCGCGCGCGCCGGCTTCGCATCGTGGACGCCCTCGCGGGCCGCTGAGGAGAACCGACATGATCAAGCAGATCCTCGCGATCACCGCCATGAACGTGCGGTCCATCCCCGAGCGCTGGGGCCCGTCGCTGGTGATCGTCATCGGCCTGGCCGGCGTGGTGGCGGTGTTCACCGCGCTGCTGGCGATGGCCAACGGCTTCTCGTCGACCCTGCAGTCGGCCGGCCGCGGCGACAACGCCATCGTGCTGCGCGGCCAGTCGGGCGCGGAGCTCAACTCCGGCTTCGGCGGCGACAGCGCCCAGCTGATCAAGCTCGGCCCGGGCATCCGCAAGGGCCCCGACGGCGAGCCGCTGGCGGCGGGCGAGCTGATG
Organism: uncultured Arenimonas sp.; assembly: GCA_965650505.1. GTDB lineage: Bacteria > Pseudomonadota > Gammaproteobacteria > Xanthomonadales > Xanthomonadaceae > Arenimonas. Next base: position 13,841 of record CBFGOZ010000009.1, on the reverse strand, counting down.
GTGATCACCGAACTGGGCCGCAAGGACGATCCCGCCGCCGTCGCCAACGTGACCCTGCGCGGCGTCGAGCCGGCCTCGTTCGCGATCCGCCCGCAGCTGAAGATCACCGCGGGGCGGTCCTTCGAACCCGGCAAGCGCGAAGTGATCGTCGGCGCCGGCGTCGCCAACCAGTTCGCGGGCACGGCGCTGGGCGACACCCTGCGCATGCGCGGCTCGGACTGGACCATCGTCGGCCACTTCACCGCCGGCGACGCCAACGACAGCGAGGTCTGGGTCGACCTGGGCACGGCGCAGTCGGCGTTCAACCGCGGCAATGCCGTCAGCGCGGTGCGGGTCGGCCTGGAGTCGCCGGCGGCGATCGCCACGCTGCGCGCGGCCCTGGCCGCCGATCCGCGACTCGCCGTGGACGTGACCGAAGAGCAGGCCTACTACAGCGCCCAGACCAAGGGCGTGCGGCAGACGATCGAGGGCCTGGCCTTCGTCGTCACCTTCATCATGGGCCTGGGCGCGATCTTCGCCGCGCTCAACACCATGTACGCAGCGGTGTCCACGCGCACCCGCGAGATCGCCACGCTGCGCGCGATCGGCTTCGGCGGCATGCCGGTGCTGGCCTCGGTGATGGTGGAAGCCGTGCTGCTTTCGCTGGTCGGCGGCGTGATCGGCGCCATCGCGGCCTACGTCCTGTTCAACGGGCTGTCGGTGTCGACCCTGAGCCAGGCCAGCTTCACCCAGGTGGTCTTCGAGTTCGCGGTGACGCCCTCCCTGGTCGTGACCGGCCTGGTGATCGCCATGATCATCGGCTTCATCGGCGGCCTGCTGCCGGCGATCCGCGCCGCGCGCATGCAGGTGACCACGGCGCTGCGCACGCAGTGAGTCCTTGTGCGGCCCGGGGCAGGACGGGGAAAATCTCCTCCTGCCGCTGCGGACGCCCGACATGCCCCTGATGCAACGCCTTGGCCTGATCCTGGTGGCGATCGCCTTCAGCTTCGTGCTGGCCGTCGGCGTGGCCCGGGTCCTGGATGCGCGCAACGCCCTGCCTCCGGCGCCGCTGGCACCAGGGGCTGGACTGATGCTGCTGGGACTGGCCGGCATGGTCGCCTGTCGGTGGCTGTGGCTCCGGGCGCAGGCTCGGCGCGAACAGCAGATCCAGGCCGCCCTGGCCTTCTCGGGGCAACGCTTTGAGGCGCGGGCCCGCTGGCTTGCGCGCCTGATTCTGCTTCTCGCCTTCGTCGCCGTGTCGGCCGTGCTGGTCTATTCCGTCGTGCGCCAGCCGAGCTGGGGCCTTGCGGGCTTGACCGCCTTCTGGCTGCTGCTCACGGCGCTCATCGCCGCCCTGCTCTTTTCGATGCATCGCTCCGGAGGCCCGACGCTGGTGCTGGACGCCGCTGGCATCGAGCACGGCTGGATCGGGCGGATCCCTTGGGAACAGGTGCACGGCATCGCGTTGGTGCAAAACCGGACCCCGCGCCAGGACGTGCATTCACTGGCGCTGGGCGTCGACGGCGCCGAGCGGTTCCGCAAGCAGGTCCCGGTGTTGGCGCGCTGGATCGCGCGCGCCTTCGCCCCCGCCGAGCGCATCGAGGACGTGATCCACCTGCCCCTGGAGAACCTCGACAAGGACCCGCGCCAGGTGCACGCCGCGGCCGTTGCGCTGCGCGGCAGGATTACCCCCGGAACGATTCCCAGCTGGCACCCGCGCCTGTCCCGCGCCGATTTCCAGATCGCCGAGGAACTGCGGCGACTGGAGGATCCGGAGTCCGGCCTGTCACCGGACGAGATCCGTGACCGCCTGAGATCGCTGGAGCCGAAGGTGAGGGCGTCGCACGAGCGCGCCCTGCGCGAGGGCCGCGACGCCTTCCGTAAGGCGTGGGCCATCATCGGCGCGTCGGTACTCGCGATCCTGGCCGTGGCAGCGCATGTGATGTGGAAATCGCTCTGACCTGCCGTTCCGGCATCACATCGTTGCGGGCACGGCCGGCCGCGCGGGCGGATAATGCTGGCCCTGGCGCGGGCCGTCCGCGCACCGGAGCCCCTGCGTGGACCAGCCCGCCTCTCCCGCCATCCACCGCAAGGGCCTGAGCGCCGCGATCGGATCCTATGTGCTGTGGGGCTTGTTCCCACTGTACTGGTACCTGCTCAAGCACGTGCCCTCGCTGCAGATCATCGCCCACCGCATCGTCTGGTGCGCGGTGTTCGTGGTCGGCTATCTGCTGCTGCGCGAAGGCACGGCGTGGCTGCGCGAATCGCTGGCGCGGCCGAAGGTCGGGCGCCTGCTGGTGATCAGCAGCCTGCTGATCAGCTTCAACTGGGGCATCTACATCTGGGCGGTCACGAACGGCCGCGTGGTTGAGGCGAGCCTGGGTTATTTCATCAACCCGCTGGTGAACGTGCTGCTGGGCGTGCTGGTGCTGCGCGAACGCCTGAACCGCGCGCAGTGGACCGCGGTGGCGATCGCCGCGGCCGGCGTGCTGTGGCTGGCGGTGCAGCACGGCCAGCCGCCCTGGGTGTCGCTGGCCCTGGCCTTCAGCTTCGCCATCTACGGGCTGATCCGCAAAGTGGCGCATGTGGACGCGATCCCGGGCCTGGCGATCGAGAGCCTGATCCTGCTGGTGCCGGCGCTGGCCTGGCTGGCCTGGGCGCAGGCGCAGGGCGTGGCTTCGTTCGCGCACGACGGATGGAGCAGCGACCTGCTGCTGGTGCTAGGCGGCGCGCTGACGGCGCTGCCGCTGATCGGCTTCGCCTACGGCGCGCGCCGCATCCCGTACTCGCTGGTCGGCATCCTGCAGTACATCGCGCCGACGCTGCAGCTGCTCAGCGGCGTGCTGCTGCTGGGCGAAACCTTCAGCGGCGTGCAGGCGGTCGGCTTCGGTGCCATCTGGTTCGCGCTGGCGATCTACGCGGTGGACGGCTGGCGGCGTTCGCGCCGGCAGCCGACGCAGGCCGCGGCAGAACATTGCGACGAACAGGTACCGCCCTGCGACGGCGCCACGCCGCCGCGCTGAGCATTGCCGGGGACGCAGCGGGCGCGGCACACTCGGCCATGCGCATGGGCGGTTTTCTTCACCTTTCCTTGATCATTGCGGTCCTCGCGGCAACCGCCGCGTGGCCGGCGCAGGCGCGCGAACTGCACCATTGGATCGTCGAACCGGTGCGCAGCGACACGCCCTTCGGCGGCGAGCGCTTCACCCGGTGGCTGGCCCAGGTCGGCAGCCCGCTGGAGCGGCTGGCCCAGGACGACGGTCCCGAGCTCGCCTTCGCCGTGCTCGAACCGCGCGACTACCGGCTCGACTACCGCTACCGGCGCCAGGCCGACGAGATGGGCATGCGCTTCGAGTTCCACACACCCGCGCCGCGCCTGCCCGCCCCGGTGCGCGGCACCGTCGTGCTGCTGCACGGCTGGACCATGGACGCCAGCACCCAGGGCCTGTGGGCGATGGCCCTGGCCGAACACGGCTACCGCGCGGTGCTGCTGGACCTGCGCAACCACGGCTTCTCCGGCCAGGCGCCGGCGGGCTACGGCACCCGCGAAGCCGACGACGTGCTGGCGCTGATCGCCCACCTGCGTGCGCAAAAGCGCCTGGCCGAACCGGTGCACCTGTTCGGCACGTCCTACGGCGCGGTCACGGCGCTGCAGGCCGCGGCGCGTTCACCCGGCATCGCCGGCGTGGTGGCGATGGAGCCCTATGCCAACGCCGCCGAATCGATCCGCCAGTACGCGGCCCTGCTCAAGGCCGGCGACACCGGCGGCCTGCGCGGGCGACTGCTGGCCTGGTGGCTGCGGGCCACGGTACAGGACGCCGAGCTGGAGTCGGCGCTGGACCGCGCCGGCGAATCGCTGCAGCTGGACCTGCGCGCGCTCGACACCGCCGACGCGCTCGCCGCCGTGCGCGGCTGCGTGCTGCTGCTGCATGGCGCCCGCGACCGCCTGGTGCCGGTGGCCGCGGCGCGGGAACTGGCGCGCACGCCCGCGCGCCTGCACTACGTCGAGCTGCCCGACGAGAACCATTTTTCGCTGCCCGCGCGCATCGACTGGCTGCGCGAACCGGTGCGGCAATGGCTGGCGGCCGCGGGCCAGGCCGGCGCCGACGGCTGCCCCTCGCTGTCCCTGCCCGCCGACCCGCTGCACTGAGCGCGGCGACTTGTCGGCGCCACCCGGCCATGCCCTAATCACCGGCGATGACTGACGCCGGGGCTTTCGCCGCGCTGTACCGCGACCACGTGCTGGAACACGGGCGCCATCCGCGCCACGCCGGCGAACTGGCCGGCGCGACCCATGCCGCCAACGCGCACAACACCCTTTGCGGCGACCGGATCGCCCTGGGCCTGCGCCTGGACGGCGAAGGCCGCATCGCCGAACTGCGCCACCGCAGCGAAGGCTGCCTGCTCTGCCTGGCCTCGGCCTCGCTGATGGCCTGCGACGTATCCGGCCGCGACGCCGCCGGCGTGGCGGCGCGCTTTTCCGCCCTGCGCGAAAGTTTCCGGCTTGGCGACGGCGAGGGCCTGGGCGAACTCGGCGCGCTGGCCGGCGTGGGTGCGCATCCGGCGCGGCAGCGCTGCGTGCTGCTGCCCTGGGAAGCCTTGACCGAGGCGCTGGCGGGGCCGCCGCGATGAGCGCCGGTGGCAACCGCGGCGTGCTGGAGTTCGCCACGCAGATGCGTCGCGACGGCCGCGCGCTGGCGATCTGCCTGGTCACGGACACCGAAGGCTCGACCTATCGCAAACCCGGTGCGCTGGCCGCGGTGGCCGACGACGGCCGCCGCCAGGGCACGCTGTCCGGCGGCTGCCTGGAGCCGGCGCTGGAGGCGCTGGCGCGGCAGGCGATGGCCAGCGGCCGCGTGCAGGTCGCGCTGTTCGACACCCTGGGCGACGACGACCTGCTGTTCGGCTCCGGGTCGGGCTGCCGCGGCCGCATGCGGGTGCTGGCGTGGCCGGTGCCGGCGGATACGCCGGTGCCGCTGTTCGACGCGCTGGTCGAGAGCCAGGCGGCGGGCGACGGACTGTCGCTGGCGCTGCGGGTCGACGAAACCGGTCCTGGCAACGGCTACGCCTGGGGCCCGGGCCACGGGCTCGTCCTGGGCGACGGCTGCGAGGCCGAAGCGCGCCGCTGGCCGCCCGGCCTGCACGCGTCCATGGGCCATTCGATCGCGCGCCTGCAGGTGCCGGCGGCACCGCGCCTGCTGCTGGTCGGCGGCGGGCCGGAGGCCCCGCCGCTGCTGCGGCTGGCGCGCACCCTGGGCTGGGAATCAGCCGTCATCGACCATCGCGAGGCGCTGCTGGATCCGCAGCGGCTGGCCGATGCCGATCGCCGCATCGCCGCGCGCCCCGCCGCCGCACTCGCCGCCGAACCCCGGCCGCCGCAGGCGGTGCTGGTGATGACCCACCAGGCCGGCGCCGACCTGGAGGCCCTGCGCGCGCTGGCGGCGATGCCGGTGCCCTATGCCGGGCTGCTCGGCCCGCCCGCGCGTCGCGACGAACTGCTGGCACTGCTGGAACCCGAGGCCGCGGCCGCGCTGCGGCCGCGACTGCGCGCCCCGGTCGGCCTGCCCCTGGGTGGCGAAGGACCGGAGGCCATCGCGCTGGCGATCGCCGCCGACCTGCAGCGTTTTTTCCATTGCCGCGAATGACCGCGCCGCGGCACGCGCTGGTGCTGCTGGCCGCCGGCGGATCGCGCCGCCTGGGCCAGCCCAAGCAGCTGTTGGTGATCGACGGCGAAACCCTGGTGCACCGCGCTGCACGCCTGGGCCTGGCGACCGCGCCGGCCGCCGCGGTGCTGGTGCTGGGCGCGCAGGCCGAAGCGGTGCGCGCCGCGACCGGGGACCTCGCGCTCCAGGCCGTGCACTGCGACGACTGGAGGCAGGGCCTGGGCGCTTCGCTGCGCGAGGGCCTGGCGGCGGTGCCGGCGGACTGCGCCGGCGCGCTGGTGCTGCTCTGCGACCAGCCCGCGCTGAATGCCGCGCACCTGCAGTCGCTGCTGGATGCCTGGCGCGCAAGGCCCGACCGGGCGGCCGCCAGCGCCTACGGCGGCGTGCTCGGCGTGCCGGCCCTGCTGCCGCGATCCTGGTTCGCCGCGCTGTCGCGATCCACCGGCGACCGCGGCGCGCGCGACCTGCTGCGACAGCACGCTGCGGAGGTGAATGCGGTGCCGGCACCGGCCCTGGCCCGGGACATCGACCATCCCGAAGACCTGCCCGTCGCCTTCACATCCGGTCGGCTTGGAACTGAAAAAAAGCAGGAGTAGGCTCGGTGACTTGCCCAGCCGCCGCCAGGGAGTCGCCATGAAGCTTTCCGTCAACGGAACCGAGCACGAGGTCGACGCCCCTTCCGACATGCCCCTGCTGTGGGTGCTGCGCGACCTGATGGGCCTGACCGGCACCAAGTACGGCTGCGGCCTCGCGCAGTGCGGCGCCTGCACCGTGCACGTGGACGGCGCGCCGATGCGCAGCTGCGTGACGCCGGCCAGCGCCGTCGCCGGCAAGACCATCACCACCATCGAAGGCCTGTCGGCCGACGGCAGCCACCCGGTGCAGCAGGCCTGGGCCGAGCTGGACGTGGTGCAGTGCGGCTACTGCCAGTCCGGGCAGATCATGGCCGCCGCCGCGCTGCTGAAGGTGGTGAACAATCCCGACGACGCCCAGATCGACGCCGCGCTGAGCGGCAACATCTGCCGCTGCGGCACCTACCCGCGCATCCGCGCCGCGGTGCACCGCGCCGCCGAGCTCGCCAAGGCCTGACATCCGCGCGCCCGCCGCCCCGCGGGCGCCGACCTATCCGCTGCACGGAGGTCCACCGTGAACGCCGACAAGAGTTTCTCCCGCCGCAAGTTCCTGCAGGCCAGCGCCCTCGTCGGCGGCGGACTGGTGGTCGCCTTCGTGGTGCCGGGCGCCAACAAGTTCGCCTTCGCGCAGGCGCCGGCCGCGGCCGCCGGCGCCGGCTTCGCGCCGAACGCCTTCCTGCGCGTCGGCGCCGACGACAGCGTCACCGTGCTGATCGCGCATTCGGAAATGGGCCAGGGCATCTGGACCACGCTGCCGATGCTGATCGCCGAGGAGCTCGACGCCGACTGGTCGAAGATCAGGGTCGAACACGCGCCGGCCGCACCGGCCTATGCCCACACCGCCTTCGGCATGCAGATGACCGGCGGTTCCACCACCACCTGGTCGGAGTTCGAGCGCTACCGCACCGCCGGCGCCACCGCGCGGGCGCTGCTGGTGCAGGCGGCCGCCGCGCGTTTCGGCGTGCCGGCATCGGAATGCCGCACCGAGAACGGCGAGGTGATCGCCGGCCAGCAGCGCGCGCGCTACGGCACCCTGGCCGACGACGCCGCGAAACTGCCGGCGCCGGAAAAGGTGGCGCTGAAGGACGCCAGGGACTGGACCCGGATCGGCAAGGCCACGAAGCGGCTGGACACGCCGGAGAAGATCACCGGCAAGGCGGTGTTCGGCCTGGACGTGCAGTTCGACGGCCTGCTCACTGCGGTGGTCGCGCGCTCGCCGGTGTTCGGCGGCCGCGTGAAATCCTTCGACGACAGCGCCGCGCACGCCCTGCCCGGCGTACGCAATGTGGTGCAGGTACCCAGCGGCGTGGCCGTGGTCGCCGACCATTTCTGGGCCGCCAAGCAGGGGCGCGACGCGCTGAAGGTGGAATGGGACCTGGGGCCGAACGCCGCGCTGGATTCGACCGCGATGCGCACCGAGTTCGCGCGCCTGGCCGGTACCGACGGCCTGACCGTCGTGCAGGCCGGCGATGCCCGCGGCAAGCTCTCGACGGCCGCTGGCAAGGTGGTCGAGGCCGAATACGTCGTGCCCTACCTGGCGCATGCGGCGATGGAGCCGCTCAACTGCACGGTGAAGATCGGCGCCGACGGCTGCGATGTCTGGACCGGCACCCAGTTCCAGACCATGGACCAGAACGTCACCGCGCAGATCACCGGCCTCAAGCCCGAACAGGTGCGCATCCACACCACCTTTCTGGGCGGCGGCTTCGGCCGGCGCGCCACGCCCACCTCCGATTTCGTCGCCGAGGCCGTGCAGGTGGCCAAGGCCGCCGGCGCGCCGGTGAAGACGGTCTGGACCCGCGAGGACGACACGCGCGGCGGCTACTACCGGCCGATGTACCTGCAGCGCGCGCGCATCGCCCTGGGCGAAGACGGCCTGCCGACGGCCTGGGACCATGTGATGGTCGGCCAGTCGATCCTGATCGGCTCGCCGTTCGAGGCGGCCATGGTCAAGAACGGCATCGATTCGACCTCGATCGAGGGCACGGCCGATTCGCCTTACATGAAGGGCGTTCCCGACCACCGCGTCGACCTGCATTCGCCGCAGACCGGCATCCCGGTGCTGTGGTGGCGCTCGGTCGGCCACAGCTACAACGCCTTCGTGATGGAGGGCCTGGTGGACGAACTGGCGGCCGCGGCCGGACAGGACCCGCTCGAGTACCGCCGCAGGCTGCTCAAGGACCATCCGCGCCACCTGGGCGCGCTGAACCTGGCCGCCGAAAAGGCCGGCTGGGGCGCGCCGCTGCCGGAAGGGCGCGCGCGCGGCATCGCGGTGCACGAATCCTTCGGCAGCTATGTCGCACAGGTCGCCGAGGTGTCGGTGCAGGACGGGCGGATCCGCGTGCACCGCGTGGTCTGCGCGATCGACTGCGGCATCGCGGTGAACCCGTCGGCGATCGCCGCCCAGCTCGACTCGGGCGTCGCCTTCGGCCTGGGCGCGGCCCTGCACAGCCGGCTGTCGTTCAAGGACGGCCGCGTGCAGGAGTCGAACTACCACGACTACCGCGTGCTGCGGCTCAACGAGATGCCCGTGGTGGAAACCCACATCGTGCCCAGCACCGAACGCCCCGGCGGCGTCGGCGAACCGGGCACGCCGCCGATCGCTCCGGCGGTGGCCAACGCGGTGTTCGCGCTCACCGGCCAGCGCCTGCGCGAACTGCCGCTGCAGCTGGCCGCGGGCTGAGGAATCGCGCTCGCGCGGAGGGTTGGTTGTTTTTACCGCGGATCTGCACGGATCAACGCGCAGATCCGTGGTTAAAGAACTACGCAGCCCGCGCCTTGGCGCGGGTGATGATCACCACGCCGACCAGGATCACCGCCATCGCGCCCACCGCGTCCCAGCCGACGCGCTCGTGCAGCAGCAGCGCGCCCAGCAGCACGGCGATCGGCGGGTTGACGTAGGCGTAGCTGGTGGCCAGCGCCGGCCGCACGTGGTGCAGCAGCCACACGTAGGCGCTGAAACCGATGATGGAACCGAAGGCGGCGAGGTAGCCCACGGCCAGCGTCGCCTTCAGCGGCGGCACCCCGGTGATGCGCTCGCCGATCAGCAGGCCCAGCAGACCCATCGCCACGCCGCCGCAGAGCATCTGCGCCGCGGTGCTCATGAAGGGCGCCGGCAGGTCGCGGCCGCGGCTCCAGACCGAGCCCCAGGCCCAGGCGATCGGCGCCAGCAGCAGGGCCGCCATGCCGACCAGGCTGGCCTGCATCTCGCCGTCGAAGTTGAGCCAGACCACGCCGAGGAAACCGATCACCAGGCCCCACCACTCGCCGCGGCTGGGATGCTGGCCGCGCAGCATGCCGAACAGCCCGGCCCAGAGCGGCATGGACGCCACCGCGACCGCGGCCAGGCCCGAGGACACCGTCTGCTCGGCCACGTTCACCAGGCCATTGCCCAGCAGCATCATGAACAGGCCCATCACCGCCGCGTTCTTCCACTGCGCCCGGGTCGGCGGCGCATGGCCGCGCCAGCGCAGGAAGGCGTAGAACACCAGGGCCGCCGCGACGAAGCGCAGGCTGCCCATCAGGAAGGGCGGATAACCGTCCAGCCCGACGCGGATCGCCAGGTAGGTCGAGCCCCAGACCAGATAGACCGAAGCAAGCGCCAGGCCGACCGCCAGGCCCGTCGGTGCCGCGGCTTGGGGCGGGCTCATGCCTTCTTCTTTTCCGTCCTGCGCTGGGCCGACTCCGCCGCGAGCAGGCTCTGCTTGCGCGGCAGGCCCCAGCGGTAGCCGCCGGGCGTGCCGTCGCCGCGGATGATGCGGTGGCAGGGCACCAGCACCGCGACGCGGTTGCTGGCGCAGGCCCGCGCGACCGCACGCGCGGCCTTCGGCGCACCCAGTTCCTGGGCCAGTTCGGCGTAGCTGCGGGTTTCGCCGGGCGGGATGCGCATCAGCGCCGACCATACGCGCTGCTGGAAGGCGGTGCCGATCAGCTCCACCGGCACCTGGCCGTGTTTCTGCGCCAGCGCGTCGGCGACCGCACGCAGGCGCGGGGCCAGGAATTCGTCGCGGCCGCTGTCCACGCGCTGCAGGTCGGCGCGCGGGAATTCGCCGCGCAGCTCCGCTTCCAGCGTCGCTTCGTCATCTCCCAGGGCCACGGCGCAGACGCCGCGTTCGGTGGCGGCGACCAGGGCCAGGCCCAGGGCGGTGTCCACCAGCGACCAGCGGATCTGCAGGCCTTCGCCGCCGCGGCGGTAGGCCAGCGGCGCCATGCCCAGGCGGGCGGCACCGTCCTCGTAGACGCGGCTGGGCGAGCCGTAGCCGGCTTCGTACAGCGCATGGGTCACGGCCTGGCCTTCGCGCAGGCCGCGCTTGAGGGTCTGCAGCCGGCGCTGGGCGCGGTATTCGGCGGGGCTGAGCCCGAACTGCTCGCGGAAGCGGCGCTGCAGGTGGCCGGGGCTCAGGCCGACGGCGGCACCCAGCTGGGCCAGGCCCAGGTCGTCCTGGTCCAGCAGGCGGCGGGCGTGGTCGAGGCGGCGGTCGGGGTTGGCGATGGCGTGGCGGTCCATGCGCCCAGACTAGCCGGCCCCCGGGGGGCCGACTATCCGGATTTTGCGGGATTCACTATTCCGCCCAGACCGTGGCCTGGCGCGTCACCGGCAGCACCTGGGCGGTGAGCTGGCGGTCGGCGGACAGCAGGTCCAGGGCGTCGGCCAGGATGGCCGCGGATTCGCGCAGCAGCGGGTCCGGGCGGTTGCGGGCGGCCTCTTCCTCGGCGGCCTGCTGGGCCACGCTGCGTTCGCTGGCCGACAGGCCGTCGTCGTCCTGGGCGATGCTGGGGACCTCGAGGCCGGCGGCCTTGCGCGCCGCCTCGCGCTGCTTGCGTTCGGCGGCCAGGCGGTCGCGTTCGGCGGCGCGCACCGCCTCGTTCAGCGACAGGGTCTTCTTCTCGCGCTCGGCGCGGAAGGTGGCCACGTCCTCGGCCCACCAGCGGAACTCGCGGTCGCCGGCGATGCGCGCCTTGTGCTGGCTCAGCAGCTGCGGCTTGAGCGCGGCCAGGTTGCCCAGGCTGCCGTGCGGCGCGCGCGCGATGCGGGTGGCCGGCAGCGCGTTGTCGTAGGTGCTCTCGCCGTATTCGCTGGCGTCCAGGCTGACCGGGAAGGCCAGGTCCGGGACCACGCCGGCATGCTGGGTGGTGCCGCCGTCGACGCGGAAGAACTGCGCCACGGTCAACTTCACCTGACCGAACTTGGCCTGGTCCTTGCGCGGGAAGCGGTCGAGGTCGATGAGGCTTTGCACCGTGCCCTTGCCGAAGGTCGGTTCGCCGATGATCAGGCCGCGGCCGTAGTCCTGGATGGCGGCGGCGAAGATCTCCGAGGCCGAGGCCGAGCTGCGGTTCACCAGCACGGCCAGCGGGCCGTCCCAGGCCACGCCGGTCATGTCGTCGGATTCGACGCTGACGCGGCCGCCGGTCTCGCGGACCTGCACCACCGGGCCCTGGTCGATGAACAGGCCGGTGAGCTCGACGGCTTCCAGCAGCGAGCCGCCGCCGTTGTCGCGCAGGTCCACGACCACGCCGTCGACCTTCTCGGCGCGCAGTTCGCGCAGCAGCTTGGCGACGTCGGCCGTGGCCGAGCGCGCGTCCTTGTCGCCGCGACGGCGGGCGTCGAAGTCGAGGTAGAAGGTCGGCAGCTCGACCACGCCGATGCGGCGGTCGCCGACGTCGATGATGCGCTTCTGCGCCGCCTGCTGCTCCAGCTTCACCTTGTCGCGGATGATGCTGATCAACTGCGGCTTGGCGTCGGTACCGGCTTCGGCCGGCAGCACGTCCAGGCGCACCTGGGTGCCCTTCTTGCCGCGGATCAGCGCCACCACGTCGTCGATGCGCCAGCCCACCACGTCCACCATCGGACCGCTGGCGCCCTGGCCCACCGCGACCACGCGGTCGCCGACCTTGAGCTTGCCGCCGGTGCCGGCCGGGCCGCCCGGCACGATGGTGCGGATGACCACGAACTCGTCCTGGCGCTGCAGCACCGCGCCGATGCCCTCGAGCGAGAGCCGCATCTGCATGTTGAAGTTCTCGGCGCTGCGCGGCGCCATGTAGCTGGTGTGCGGGTCGATCGAGGTGGCGTAGGCGTTCATGAACGACTCGAACACGTCGTCGCCGCGCAGTTCGTGCACGCGCTCGGCCAGGCCGGCGTAGCGCTTGTCCAGGGTCTTGCGGATCTCGTCCTGGTTGCGGCCGGCGAGCTTCAGGCGCAGCGCGTCGTTCTTGACGTACTTGCGCCAGGCGTCGTCGAGCTCGGCGCTGTTGCGCGCCCAGGCGGCGTCCTCGCGGTCGTAGTTCCAGGTCTCGTTGGTGCTGAAGTCGAAGGGCCTGGCGAGCAGGCGGCGCGCGTGCGCCACGCGCTCGTCCACGCGCTGCAGGTAGGTCTTGAAGATTTCGTAGGCCGGATCGAGCTGCTGGTTCTTGATCGCGTCGTCGTGGCCGGTGCGGTAGGCCTCGAAGCGGGCGATGTCGGCCTGGGTGAAGAACAGCTTCTGGCTGTCCAGCGATTCCAGGTAGCGGCGGTGGATCTCGGCGGACAGATTGTCGTCCAGCGGCTTGGCGCGGTAGACGTAGCGGCTGTCGGACAGGATGCCGTAGACCAGGCGCGCGGCCGCGGCCTGCTCGGCGCTGGGGCTGAGCTCCTCGAGGGAGGTCGGGGCGCTGCCGCCGGGCGTGGAACTGGCGGCCACGGCCAGGGCCAGCGGCAGGGCGGCGGAGAGGGCGATCAGCTTGTGCTTGAGCATGGCGGGAGTCCGGAAACCAGGGGGTCAGCTTGCGCCCGCCGGGGCGGCGGGGCGTGTGCCGATAGTGCTATCGAAACCGCACGCCCCGAGCATACCCCCGCCCTTGTTCAGGCGGGGTCAGCGACGAAGCCGGCTTCAGCCGCCATTCGGTCGGCGTGGTAGGACGATCGCACCATCGGGCCGGAGGCCACGTGCGTGAAGCCCATGGCCAGGCCTTCGACCTCGAGCGCCTTGAATTGTTCCGGGGTCCAGTAGGCCATCACCGGGTGGTGGTGCGGCGTCGGCTGCAGGTACTGGCCGATCGTCACCATGTCCACGTCGTGCGCGCGCAGGTCGCGCAGGGCGCCGAGCACCTGGTCCCAGGTCTCGCCCAGGCCCAGCATGATGCCGCTCTTGGTCGGCACGTCCGGATGCTGGGCCTTGAAACGCTGCAGCAACTGCAGCGACCAGTCGTAGTCGGCACCGGGGCGCACGTTCGGATACAGCTCGCGCACCGTTTCCAGGTTGTGGTTGAACACGTCCGGCGGTGCGGTGGCCAGGATCTCCAGCGCCCGGTCCATGCGGCCCTTGCCGCGGAAGTCGGGCGTCAGGATCTCGATCTTCAGGTCCGGCGACAGCGCGCGCGCCTCGCGGATGCAGTCGGCGAAATGCTGGGCGCCGCCGTCGCGCAGGTCGTCGCGGTCCACCGAGGTGATGACCACGTAGCGCAGGCCCATGTCGGCGACGGTGCGGGCCAGGTTGGCCGGCTCGCTGGCGTCGGGCGGCTTGGGCCGGCCGTGGGCGACGTCGCAGAAGCTGCAGCGGCGGGTGCAGACCTCGCCCAGGATCATGAAGGT
>CBFGOZ010000008.1:0-27275 GCA_965650505.1 uncultured Arenimonas sp. | reverse complement strand
CGCCGTCGGAGCCGGCGACCGACTTGACGTACATCATGTCCTCGACGCCGTTGATGGCTTCCTCCAGCGGCGTCGCCACCGTCTCGGCGATCACCTTGGGGTTGGCGCCGGGGTACACCGTGCGCACCACCACCGACGGCGGAACGACCTCGGGGTATTCGCCGATCGGCAGCTGGGGCAGGGCGATCAGGCCGGCGGCGAAGATCACGATCGACAGCACGGCCGCGAAGATCGGGCGGTCGATGAAAAAGCGCGAAAAGTCCATGGAACACTCCGGTGCGGCGCAGGCGCCGCGCGATGGGGCGGGCGGCGCGCCTCCTGCGCGCCGTGGCAAGGGCATCGGGGTGCCGGAGCGCGGAGCGGGCCTGCGAGGGGAGGCGCAGGTCCCGCGTCCGCGCGACGGCGGGGAAAACGGTCAGCGGGTCACGGCGGCGACGGTGGCGTCGGCGGCGGCGGCGGCGGCGGGTGCCGCCTCCAGCGGCTTGGCGTCCAGCGGCATGCCGGGGAAGAAGATCTTCTGCACGCCGGTCACGACCACCTGGTCGCCGGCGTCCAGGCCGGACTCGACCACGCGCAGGCCGTCCACCATGCGGCCCAGCACCACGTCCTTGCGCTGGGCGGTGTTCTCCGGCCCGACCACGTAGACGAACTTGCGGTCCTGGTCGGTCAGTACCGCCTTGTCGTCGATCAGCAGGGCCTTCTGCGGCTCGCTGCCGATCAACTGCACGCGGGCGAACAGGCCCGGGGTGAAGACGCGGTCGCTGTTGTCGAGCACGGCGCGGGCGCGGATGGTGCCGGTGTTGGGATCGACCTGGTTGTCCAGGAAATCCACCACGCCGGCATGCGGGTAGCCTTCCTCGCTGGCCAGGCCCACGCGCACCGGGTTGCGGCTGTCGCGCGAGCTCGGGCGGCCGCCGTCGCGGGCCATCTGGTTGTAGCGAAGGTAGGTCTGCTCGTCGCCCTCGAAGTAGACGTGCACCGGATTGAGCGAGACCACCGTGGTCAGCACCGTCGTGTCGGGCGAGGCCAGGTTGCCGGTGGTGACCAGGGCGCGGCCGGCCAGGCCGTCGATCGGCGCGCGCACCTGGGTGAACTCCAGGTTCAGCCGCGCGACCGCGGCCTGGGCTTCGGCGGCGTTGACGTCGGATTCGGCCTGGGCGGTGGCGGCCCGGCGCTGCTCGAACTCTTCGGTGGAGATCGCGCGTACGTCCGCCAGCTTCTTGGCGCGGGCCAGTTCGCTCTTGGCCAGGGCGGCGCGGCTGCGGGCGCGGCTGAGTTCGGCTTCGGCGCGGTCGAGTTCGGCGCGGTAGGTGCGCGCGTCGATGGTGAACAGCACCTGGCCCTTCTTCACCTCCTGGCCTTCCTGGTAGTTCACGCGTTCGATGTAGCCGCCGACGCGCGGGCGCAGTTCGACGGTCTCGACCGCGGCGACGCGGCCGGTGAACTCGTCCCAGTGCGCGACCTCCTTGGACAGGACCGGGGCGACGCTGACCTGCGCCGGCGGGATGGCGCCGTGTTCCTGCGCCTGCGTGCCGCAGGCGGCCAGCACGGCCAGGGTGAGCGCGAAGGTGGCGGCGCGGGCGAGGGTGGTGAGGGGGTGGCGGTTCATGGTCTTGCCTCGTGGATGTGGAATATCGGAATCAGGTCCGGCGGCGGCGGTCGAAACGCACGACCGGTTCATGGCCGGATTGGGCGAGCAGGTCCGCCACGCGGCGGCCGAGCTCTTCGGGGGCGGGCCAGTCGGGACAGGCGTGCTGGCGGTTTTCGGTGGTACGCAGCGGCGCGCAGACGGCGAGCTGCTGCACGCGCACCGGGCCGCCCAGGGTTTCTTCGCGCAGGGCGCGCGCGAGCATGCGCAGCGCCGCCGACGACACCGACAAGTGGCCATAGCCGGCCCAGGGCGCTTCGGCGGCGGGTCCGCCGATCAGCAGGTAGGTCCCGGGCGCGCCGGCCTCGCCGAGCAGGGGCAGCAGGTGGCGTGCGGCGACCAGGTGCGGGAACAGGTCTTCGTCGAACTTCTCGCGCAGTCGGTCGACCGGATGGTCGAGCAGGCGCCCGGGGGTGAACGAGCCGCCGACCATCGCCACCACGGCGCCCGGCGGGCGGCGCAGCAGACGCACTGCATTGGCGAGCGCGGCGCCGGCGGTTTCGGTGTGGGTGCTGCCGGGGATCCGCACCAGCTCCGGACCGTTGCCGGCCGGGCGGACCAGGGCTTCCAGGTCGCCACGTTCGGCGGCGACCGCGATCACCGGGTAGCCGGTTTCAAGCAGGGTGCCGACCACGGCCTGGCCGACCTCGCCCTCGGCGCCGAGGACCAGCACTGGTTTCTGGATTGTCCCGCTCACGGGACGGCTTGGCCCATAATCGGGATAAATAGGTAAAGAGGTCATGGCCGCAGGTAATCGAAGTGGTGAGCCCAAGCCTCCCAATGGGGAGGGTTTGCGCGGGAGGCCCGGGCTCGAGGCGTGCAATCTATGCCTGCATCCGGCACTTGATAAGCCGGCAAAAGAGGGAATAATTGTCCCGCCATCGGGCCAATCGGCCGGACGCTGTCTCGGGAGCCCCCTCTATGTCGCGCGATCTCAACGACACCCTGATCTTCGCCAAGGTGGTGGAGCAGGGCAGTTTCACCGCCGCCGCCAAATCCCTCGGCCTGCCCAAGACCACGGTCAGCCGCAAGGTGCAGGAACTGGAGGAGCGCCTCGGCGCGCAGCTGCTCAACCGCACCACGCGCAAGCTCGGCCTCACCGAGGCCGGCGCCGTCTACCACGACCACAGCGCGCGCATCGCCCGCGAGCTGGAAGAGGCCGAAAGCGCGGTCGGCCAGCTGCAGGGCGGCCCGCGCGGCTGGCTGCGCGTCACCGCGCCGTATTCGATCGGCATCCTGTGGATCGCGCCGCTGCTGAGCGAATTCCACCAGCGCTACCCCGAGGTCCGCGTCGACCTGCACCTGAGCAATGACAAGCTCGACCTGATCGCATCGGAAGTGGATGTCGCCCTGCGCATCGGTTCGCTGCCCGATTCGTCGCTGGTGGCGCGCCGGCTCGCCAGCTTCCGCACCCAGGTCTACGCCAGCCCGGACTACATCCAGCGCCACGGCGAGCCCCTGCACCCGGACGACCTGCAGCACCACCGCGTGCTCGCCTTCTCCAAACACCGGCACGGCAACCGCTATTACTGGCCGCTGGTGGCCGCGAACTCGGGGTCGACCGAAACCCGCGACTTCCTGGTCGCGCCGATCTTCGTCGCCAACGACCCGGCCCCGCTGCAGGGTGCGATGCTTTGCGGCGAGGGACTGCTGATCTCGACCGACGTCAGCATCAAGCCCTTCGTGGAAAGCGGGCGCGCCGTGCGCGTGCTCGCCGGCTGGACCGGGCCCGAGGTGGACTTCAACGCGGTGTTCACCCGCGGCCGGGTGCCGTCGCCCAAGGTGCGCGCCTTCGTCGACTTCCTGGTCGAGCGCCTGAGCTTCGACGCCGACTACATGCTCAAGACCTGCCCGCTGCAGGCCGAGCTGTGCCAGGAGCAGCGCGCGGTCGAACTGCCGGTGGTCGAGGAGGCGCCGCGCAAGCTGGCGACGGTGAAGGGCCCCGCGGTCGCGGCCTGAGCCGGAGACTCAACGACCCAGTTCGATCGGCAGCAGGCAGAAGCAGAGCACGATCAGGGCCAGGCAAAGCCAGCGCCAGCCGCCCATGCCGCGCCAGGCCGCGCGCCAGGCGTCGCGGACCGGGCTCATGCCGGCGCGCCCTGGCGGGCCCGGCGCGGCCGCAGCGACTCTGCGCTGCGGAGCCCGAACAGATAGACGCCGCTCAGGCTGAGCAGGGTCATCGCCGCGCCGAACATGAACCACAGGAGCTGGGTTGCCAGCCCGCCGAAGGTCCCGAAATGAAGCGGATCCGCCATTTCGGCGATGCGCTGGTGCACGCTGAGCTGCCCTGCATCGACCCGGGCGACAAGGCGGCCTTCGGCGTCGAAAGCCATGGCGTTGGCGCGGTCGCGCACCAGCCAGGCCTCGGCCTGGCCGTCGATCACCAGTCGTCCCTGGGCTTCGTCCAGGGAAATGCCGCCGACCTCCAGGCCGGGCCAGTCGCGCGCGGCCTCGGCGATCGCCCGGTCGACGCGCGCCGGTTCGATGCCCGCGGGTTCCGCGCGGGGCGCCGGCCACCGGGCCTGGGCGGCAGGCGCGTCGCCGCCCAGCGATTCCACCAGGTACCACAAGCCGGTGAGTGCGATCAGCAATACGAACCACAGGCTCCAGACGCCGGCGAGGCGATGAACGTCACCCCAGAATCGCCGGCGCCGCTCCCGGCGCGGCCAGCTGAAGAAGCCGCGCCACCAGCGCTTGTAGATCACGAAACTGCTGGCGAAGGTGATCAGCAGCGCGATCGCCAGCGAGGACACGATCGGCACGCCCCAGCGCGTGGGCAGCATCAGGTGCCGATGCGTGTTGCGCAGGAAACGCTGGGCATTGAACCAGCCGGTGTCGCCGGTGACGGTGCCGCGGTGCGGGTCGATCCAGACGAAGCGCAGTTTTCCTTCCGGCGTCCGCACGCTGGCCGCGGCCGCGAAGCGCCGGCCCCAGGGCGCGTCGATGCGCGTCACCTTCCAGCCCGGATGAGCCGTGCGCACCGCCGCCAGCATCGCGCCCCAGCTGGCGGTCCGGTCGGACGGCTCCACCCGCATCTCCGGGTGCAGCAGCCAGTCGATCTCGTGCGAGAACACCGCCAGCGTCCCGGTCAGGCAGACGAAGGCCATCAGCAGGCTGAGCTTGAGGCCGACCCAGCTGTGCAGGTCGAACCACAGCCGCCGTCCGGAACTGCCGTTCCGGCGGTGGCCGGGGGCTGGCGTCGGCTGGCCCATGCTCAGAACGTGTAGCGCGCCTGCAGGTAGACGCGCCGCGGCTCGCCCGGGAAGTGGCCGGTGCGCTCGATGAAGCCGCTGGCTGCGTAGACCGTGTCGAACAGGTTCTTGACGTTGGCCTGCAGCGACCAGTTGCCCAGCGTCGTCTGCCAGCTGAGGTCGTAGATCGCGTAGGACTTCACCGGCTGGCCATCGAGACTGACGCGGTCACCGACATAGTCGCCGCCGAAGGCGATGGCGGACTTGAGCGCCGGCAGTTCATAGCGGGTCCAGAAGCCGAACTTGTGTCGCGGCGCGTTGGCGAAACGCGTGCTGCCGGCGCCGGCCGTGTTGCCGGCCGAGGCGGGGTTGCCGCGCACCACGCGGGCGTCGTTGTAACCATAGGCCAGGTTGAGCACCCAGCGGTCGGTGAGGTCGGCCAGCAGGTCGAGTTCGAAGCCGTCGCTGCGCACCAGGCCCAGCGCCTCCAGGTCGTCCACGCCGTCATTGCCCGGGTCTTCGCCAGTGGACTGCAGCAGGTTGCTGCGCTCGATGCGGTAGACGGCGGCATTGACGCCGAAGCGGCCGTCGGCAAACGCGGTCTTGGCGCCCAGCTCCCATTGTTCGCTCCGCTGCGGGTCGAACGGGCCGCCCGCCAGCGGGTTCTGGTTTCCGGCCGCCTGCGGCACGAAGCCGGTCGCCGTGCTGGCGTAAAGGTTCACCGCCTGGTTGAGCTCGAAGGTCGTGCCGAGCCGCCAGGTCAGGTCGTTCCCGTCGACGGAGCTGCGGGCCAGGCGGTTTTCGTCCTCGAACTGGTCCCAGCGCACGCCCGCCAGCACATGCCAGCGTTCGCCGATCTCGGCCTGGTCCTGCAGGTAGACCGCTTCCTGGTTGGAGCGGGTGCTGGTGGGGCGGTAGGGGATGGGGCCGAGGTTGTAGTCGTCCGCGCCGCTGAGGCCGTACTGTGGGTCGAACAGGTCCAGGCCCGGCACCGGACCGCCGCGCTCGACGCCCAGCGCCGTGCGGCCGATGAAGTCGGCGTCCTCGCGGTAGGCTTCGGCGCCCGCGAGCAGGGTGTGGCGCAGGCCGCCGCCTTCGAAACGCCAGATGGCGTTGCCATTGACCGTCAGGCCCTCGGTGCCGCGCTCCTGGTCGCGGAATTCGCGCCACACCGTACGCCCGTCGGCCGCCAGTCCGCGCGCCTCGTGGTACTGCTGCTGTTCCGCGTTTTCGAACCAGCGCACCGCCAGGTCCAGGTCCAGCGCCTCGGTGGGCGACACCGTGAAACGGGCCAGGGCAATGCGTGCCTGCAGATTGAGGAAGTCGGTGGGTTCGTTGCTGTTCCAGCGCCGGTCGGTCAGGAACTCGCCCAGGTCGTTCACCATCACGCCGCGCAGGCGGTTCGCGCCCAGCTCCTGGTCCACGTCGGTGTACTGCAGGGTCAGCTCGCCGGTCTCGCCGATGTCCAGGGCCAGGCCCAGGTCGCCGATCAGGGTGTCGCTGCTGGTGTTGAAGCGGAACGGTTCTTCGGTGTCGGCATAGGCGCCGACGCGGTAGCGCACGTTGCCCTGCGCCGTCATCGGTCCCGAGGCTTCCACCGACATGGCGCGGAAGCTGTCGTCGCCCAGCTGGACCTCGACCTGGCGCTGGGTGTCGCGCGTCGGCTTCTTTGTCGCGTAGTTCACCACGCCGCCCGGGTCGCCGCCGCCGTAGGTGGCGCCTGCCGGCCCCTTGAGGACCTCCACGCGGTCGATGTTGAACAGCTGCGGCACTGCGAACCCGGCGTAAGGGTCGCCGCGCAGGCCGTCGTAGAGCACGTTTTCCTGGCGGAAGCCGCGCAGCGTGACGCCGGAATAGCTGAAGAAACTGATGCCGCTGATGTTGCGGTAAAGGTCGGTGACCTGGCGGGCCGCCTGGTCGTCGATCAGCTCGCGCGGGATGACCTGCACCGATTGCGGCACGTCCTTGAGCGGGGTCGAGGTGCGCGTGGCCAGGCTGGAATCTTCGATCCTGTACAGGGTCTGCGCGCGGCCCTTCACCTCCACGGTGTCCAGCTCCGTGAGGGCGGCGGTGGCGGTGGCTTCCTCGGCCTGGCCCCAGGACAGGCCGGGCAGGGCAAGAGAGGCCAGGACGGCGAGGTGCAGGGGGGTGCGGGGCATGGGCGGGGCCGGAGTTTCGGGGCGCCGATTGTAAATGCGACAGATTCGCGTTTGCAACAGCTGGGCCCGACCGCCCGTGGCCTCAGTCCAGGCGCTTCCGGAACTTGAGGATCGCCACCGTCATCATCACGCCAGTGAAGGCGAGCAGGGCCAGCACCGACGGCAGCAGGTCGCCGAGGTCGGCGCCGCGCAGCATCACGCCGCGGATCAGGCGCATGAAGTGGGTCAGCGGCAAGGCCTGGGCGATCCACTGCGCCGCCACCGGCATTCCGGCGAACGGGAACATGAAGCCCGACAGCAGGATGGACGGCAGGAACACGAAGAAGGTCATCTGCATGGCCTGGAACTGGGATCTTGCCTGCGTCGATATCAGCAGGCCCAGGCTGAGGTTGGCAGCGATCAGCAGCAGGGCCGCCGCATACACCGACGCCAGCGCGCCGCGGATCGGCACCTGGAAGATCCAGACCCCGAGCAGCAGCACCACCGTGGTCTGCACCAGCCCGATGGCGACGTAGGGCAGCACCTTGCCGATCATCAGCTCGGCGCTGCTCACCGGCGTGGTGATCAGCAGTTCCATGTTGCCGCGCTCGCGTTCGCGCACGATCGCCACGGCGGTGAACAGCACCATGGTCAGCGTCAGGATTACGCCGATCAGGCCGGGCACGATGTTCACCGCCGAGCGCCGTTCCGGGTTGTAGAAGCTGACGACGCTGACCAGCTGCGCGGCGCTGACCCGGCCGGCGAGCGGGATCTGCGCCAGCTGCCGGGCGCTGGCCTGCACCACGGTGTCGCTGCCGTCCACCATGATCTGCACCGACTCGCGCCCCTCGATGCGGCGGCGTTCGTAGTCGTGCGGAATGGCGATGCCCACGTCGATGCGGCCCGCGCGCAGCAGGTCCTCCAGGTCGGCGGGCGAGCGTGCGGTCGCCGCCGAGGTGATCACGCCGGTGGCCAGCAGGTCCTGCACCAGGGCGCGCGAACCGGCGGTTTGCGCCTCGTCCGCCACGGCCGCCGGAAGGCCGCGCACGTCCAGGTTGATGGCGTAGCCGAACAGCAGCAGCTGCAGCACCGGGATTCCGACGATCATGCCCAAGGTCATGCGGTCGCGGCGCAGCTGGCGCAGTTCCTTGACCATGATGGCGAGCAGGCGGCGCAGGCTCACGCCGCCTCCCCGCGCGCCGCGCGCCGGCCGTGGGTGGCGGCGACGAACACGTCCTCCAGGCTGGGCGCGACCCGCGACACCGTGGCCGACGGATCCTGCGCACGCAGCGCCGATGCCAGCGCATCGAGCCGGTTGAAGCCCGGCTCGGCCAGGGCCCTCAGCTGGTTGCCGACCTGGGCGACGCTGGCGATGCCGGGGAAGGCGGCGAGCAGGGCCGCGGCCCGGCGCGGATGCGGACTCGTCGCCAGCAGCGTGCGGTCCACCAGATCGGCGCTCAACCGGGTCGGGGTGCCGTCGGCGACGAGTTCGCCCTGGTCCAGGATCGCCAGCCGGTGGCAGCGTTCGGCTTCGTCCATGTAGTGCGTCGACACCAGCAGCGTGGTGCCGGCGTCGGCGAGTTCGAAGAGTTTTTCCCAGAAGTCGCGCCGCGATTCCGGGTCCACCGCGCTGGTGGGCTCGTCCAGGAACAGCAGCTCGGGCCGGTGCACCACCGCGGCCGCCAGCGCGAGGCGCTGTTTCTGGCCGCCGCTGAGCGTGCCCGCCAGCTGTCTTTGCCGATCGGCCAGCCTGAAGTCCGCCAGCAGCTCGTCCACGCGCGCCCTGGCGCCGCGCCGCGGCAGGTCCTGCACGGTGGCCATGAAGTCGAGGTTCTCGCGCACGCTCAGGTCCTCGAACAGGGAGAACCTCTGGGTCATGTAGCCGATGCGGCGCTTGAGCGCTTCGGCCTGGCGCGGGATCGACAGGCCCAGCACCTCGATCTCGCCGGCGCTGGGCGTCAGCAGCCCGCACAGCATCCGGATGGTGGTGGACTTGCCGGAGCCGTTCGGCCCCAGGAATCCGTAGACGTTTCCGCGCGGCACCGCCAGGTCCACCGACTTCACCGCCACCAGCGTGCCGAAGCGACGGGTGAGGCCGCGGCTGCGGATGGCGACGTCGTCGGTCATGGCTGCCGCGCCGCGAACTCGACGCGCACCGGTATGCCGACCGGCAGGCTGTCCGCGGCCGCCTCCAGTTCGACCTCGGCCAGCCAGGACAGGCGCGAGGCGTCTTCACCCGCCAGCGCGTAGTAGGGCGTGAAGCTGGGCTCGCCGCGGATCGCGCGCACGCGGCCGGCGTAAGCGGCGTCGCTGCCCTGCAGGTGCACGGTGGCGAGGGTCCCGACCTGCACGGAGGCCCGCAGCGGCTGCGGGACATAGACCCGTGCATATGGTTTTTCGCCGACCAGCAGGATCACCAGCGGTGTGCCCACCGGGACCTGGTCGCCGACCTCGAAGGGCAGGCTGTCCACCAGGCCGGCGCGCGGTGCGGTGATCCGGGTGCGGGCCAGGTCGACCTCCTGCGCACGCAGGTTCGCCTCCGCGGCCGCGAGCGCGGCTTCGGCCTGTGCGACCTGCTCGCGACGGGTGCCCTGTTCGAGCAGGTCCAGCGCTTCGCGCGCGGCCTGCAACTCGGCCTGTGCGGCGGCGAGGTTGGCGCGGGCGCGGTCCAGGTCGGCCGGAGGCAGCACGCGGCGTTCGACCACCTGGCGGATGCGCTCGAAGTCGCGGCGCGCGTTCAATGCCACGCCCTCGGCGCCGCCCAGGCGGGCGCGGGCCTCGGCGATGGTCTGTTCGCGCGGCCCGGAGCGCGCCTCGTCGCGTGCGGCGCGCAGGCGGCGGGCCTCGGCGCGGGCGGCCTCGAGCCTGGCAGCGGTGCGCTCCGGCTCCAACACCAGCAGGGTATCGCCCGCCGCCACGGTCTGCCCCTCGCGCACCGGAATCTCGGCGATGCGTTCGGACACCGGCGCAGGCAGCGTGATTCGGTCGCGCTCCAGCGTGCCCAATGCGTAGTCGGGCGCGGGCGCGCAGGCCGCCAGCAGCAGGCAGATCGCAGCGAGGCAGAAGGGCGTCTTCATGGTTTTTTCGCGATGCCGGCAAGGAGCACGGCGAGATGGTGGGTGGCCAGGGCCTCGGCGCGCTCCGGACCGGTGTCGATCGCCAGCGCCCGGTTGACCAGGGGCGCGGCGAGGAAGGGGAAGATGCAGAGCGAGATGATGGACATCACGATCTCGCCCGCGTCCAGGTCGGTGCGGAAGTCGCCGCGGGCCTGGCCGGCGCCGACCAGCCCCCGCAGCATCGCCGCCATGGCGCCGGCGAAGCGCTGTGGAAAGGCTTCGCGCAGCACGCCCTCGTTGCTCAATACCTCGCGCACGATCAGCTGCGGCAGCCAGGGGTTGTTGGCGGCGGTGCGGGTGTAGGCGCGGACGAAACCGTGCAGTGCGTCCACCGGATCGGGTCCGGCCGCCTTCACCGTTTCGCCCAGCGCTTGCACCAGCGGCGCGACACGCTGCTCGATCACCGCCTCCAGCAGGCCGGCCTTGTCCTTGAAGTAGTAGTGGCTCAGCGCCGGCGTCACCTTCGCCGCCATCGCAATCTGGCGCAGGCTGCTGGCGGCGAACCCATGGGCGGCGAAGTGGTCGCGGGCGGCGTCGATCAGGGCTTCGCGATGGTCGTGCGGGCCGACCGCGGGGCGGCCGGGCTGGCGTGGCTGGCGTGGCTGGCGTGGCTGGCGCGGGGTGCGGGCGGGACGGGGTGGGGTCTGGCGGGGCATGGCGCGCACTTTAATTGTCCGTTCAATTAATTACAAGTCGACACCGTGGGTGGAGAGCCGG
Source organism: uncultured Arenimonas sp. (assembly GCA_965650505.1). GTDB lineage: Bacteria > Pseudomonadota > Gammaproteobacteria > Xanthomonadales > Xanthomonadaceae > Arenimonas. Next base: position 16,465 of record CBFGOZ010000008.1, on the reverse strand, counting down.
CCGGGCTGGCCGGCGGCGGGCTCTCCATGGGAATCAGCGACTTAAGGAGAATCTTCCGGGGGCGCCAGCCGCAGGTGGTGGAAGTCGAAGCTGAAGTCGGTCAGCGACGACACCGCCTCCATGCGCAGCTCGCGCACCTTGCCGTCCGGCGTCAGGTCGAAGCTAGCGAAGGCGTCGGCGTTCAGGGCGCGGTCGCGCCAGCGCACCAGGAACGTGTCGTGCTGCCAGTGCTCCAGGTCGCCGACCAGCTGCGGGGTGTGTGCGAAACGCATCACCAACCGGCCGTCTTCGTGCGTCAGTTTCACTTCGCCGTACCAGGGGTCGGAATAGGTCGCGGCATAATCCGCCAGCGGCAGGGAGGGCTTGCTGCGTTTGTCGCGGGCCGCCTGGTGCGCGGCCCATTTTTCATCGGCGCCGGACTGCACTTTCGCCACCGCCTCGGCATAGGCCGCCACCCAGTCGGTGTCCGGGGCCTGCAGGTAGTGGTCGAGGACCTCCATCGTCACGGCGTTGAAGGCCGCGCCGACCTCCTGGTTGGTCAGCACGATCACGCCCAGGTCGTGCTGCGGCACCAGGGTGAGTCGCGACACCATGCCCGGCCAGCCGCCGGTATGCCAGACCAGGCGCTGCCCGCGGTATTCGGTGATCGACCAGCCCTCGCCGTAGCCGGCGAACTGCGGCAGCGCCGGTGCCAGCTGCGGCACCGAGGGTTGGGCCGGCGGATGGATCGGCGTCACCAGCTGCCACATGCCGCGGGCGCGTTCGGCGCTGAACAGGCGGCGCTCGCTGCCGTCGGCGTTCTTGCCCAGCACGCCACCGTCGAGCTGCACCCGCATCCACTTCGTCAGGTCGTTGACGCTGGAATAGATGCCGCCCGCGGCCTGGTTGTTGCTCCAGGTCATCGGCGGCACCGGGCCCAGGGCGCTGAAGTTGGCCTTGGCATGCCCGATGGCGACGTCCGCGCCCTCGGGCAGGTGGTCGGCATTGATCACGGTGTGTGCCATGCCGACCGGCACGAAGATGCGCTCGCGCACGAAATCGCCGTAGGATCGGCCGGACACTTTCTCGATCACCCGCTGCGCCACTGCGTACAGCACGTTGTCGTAGGCGTAGTCGGCGCGGAAGCTGGTGGCCAGCGGCACGTGGCGAACGCGGCGCACGATCTCGGCGGTGGAATGGGTGGTCGTGGGCCAGAACAGCAGGTCGCCCGCGCCCAGGGCCAGGCCGCTGCGATGGGTCAGCAGGTCGCGGATGCGCATCTCGCGCGTCACGTAGGGGTCGGCCATCTGGAAGTCGGGCAGGTGGTCGATCACCCGGTCGTCGAGCTTGAGCTTGCCTTCATCTGCCAGGATCGACAGCGCGGCGCTGGTGAAGGCCTTGGTGATCGAGGCGATGGCGAACCGCGTATCGGCCGTCACCTGCTCCGGCCTGCCGATTTCGCGCAGGCCATAACCTTCGGCGAAGACCACCTCGCCGTCCTTGACGATCGCCACCGCGATGCCGGGCACGTCGAAGGTCTTGCGCGTGGCTTCGACCACCGGCGCCAGGTCCGGCGGCGTCGCCGACGAGGCGCCGGCGATGAGGAGGAGCGGCAGCGCCAGCAGGCGCGGTCGGCGACGGATCATGCGGAAACTCCGGGCGGGGTCTGTCGCGATTATGCCCAGCGTGGCCCTGGCCCGCATCGCCCATCCGGGGCTCGGCGGGCACGATGATGCGGTGGCAGAGTGGGGCCTGCCCCAACCGCGAGGAGTTCCCGCATGGCCGTCGCCCGCGCCACCATCGTTTCCACCGGCACCAACTACGTGCACGACATCACCACGGCCGGCTTCGCGCTGGTCGCGGACGAACCGGAGCGGGCGGGCGGCACCGGCGCCGGCCCGGCGCCCTACGACTACTACCTGGCCTCGCTGGCGGCCTGCACGGCGATCACCCTGCGCATGTACGCGCAGAAGAAGGGCTGGGAGCTGGGCAGGCTGACCGTGGACCTGGTGCTGCGCAAGGACGAGGCCGGCTGCGCCAGCGTGCAGCGCACCCTGCGCAGCGACGCTTCCCTGGACGAGGCGCAGTGGGCGCGCCTGCTCGAGATCGTTGCCAACACGCCGGTCACCAAGACCATGCGCGACGGTGCCGACATCCAGACCGTGCGCGGCTGAAGCAAGCCGCTCAGTGCGGCGCCAACCGCCAAACCACATTGCCGACGTCATCCGCGACCAGCACTGCGCCGTCACCCGCGACGGCGACGCCGGTCGGCCGTCCGCGCGCCTGGCCATTGACCAGGAAGCCGGTCAGCACCGGCTGCATCGGTCCCGCCGGCCGGCCCGCCGAGAACGGCACGAAAACCACCTGGTAGCCCGCAGGCGGCCGACGGTTCCAGGACCCGTGTTGGCCGACGAAGGCGCCACCGCGATACCGGTGCGGCAGCAGGTCGCCGTCGTAGAAGGCCAGGCCCAGCGAGGCGGTGTGCGAGCCCAGCGCGTAGTCGGGGCGGCGGGCGCGCGCCACCAGTTCGGGTCGCGCCGGGTCGACCCGGGGGTCGACGTGCTGGCCGAAGTAGCTCCAGGGCCAGCCGAAAAATTCGCCGTCGCGCACCGACGTCATGTAGTCGGGAACCAGGTCGTCGCCCAGCTCGTCGCGCTCGTTCACCGCGGTCCAGAGTTCGCCGCTGTCGGGTTGCCAGTCCAGGCCGACCGGATTGCGCAGCCCCGATGCGAATACGCGCCGGCGGCCGGTGACCACGTCCACGGCGAGGATCGCCGCCCGGTCGGCTTCTTCGTCCAGCCCGTGTTCGGCCACGTTGCTGTTGGAACCGACGCCGACGTACAGGGTGCGGCCGTCGGCGCTCGCGAGAAGGCTCTTGGTCCAATGATGGTTGCGCGGGCCGGCGGGAAGAGCCGTCAGCCGGCGGCCGGCGCCCTCGATCCGGGTCGCTCCGGATCGGTAGTCGAAGGCGAGGATGGCGTCGGTGTTGGCGATGTAGAGCACATCGCCCACCAGGGCCATGCCGAAGGGGGAGTGCAGCCGCTCCAGGAACAGGTGCCGCTGCTCAGCACGACCGTCGCCGTCGACGTCACGCAGCAGGCTGATGCGGTCGGCGCTCGGCGTGGCGGCGCCTGCGCGCCTCATGAACAGCGACATGAACCATGCCTTCAGGCCCTTCTGCGCGGGACGTTCGGGCGCATTGGTCTCCGCCACCAGCACGTCGCCATTGGGAAGCACGTGCAGCCAACGGGGATGGTCGAGCCCGGTCGCGAACGCAGTCACCGACAGCCCAGGTGCGGGCACCGGCGCCTGGCCTCGGCGCCAGCCCACGGCTTCGGCGACCTTCACCTTGGGGATGAGCTGTGGATCGGGCCGCGGCAGCGTCGGGTCGGGGCCCGTGCCGTCGGCGCATGCCGCAGCGGGCGCAGCGACCAGCAGGGCGATTGCGGCGGCGAACCGGACACCGCGGAGAGGGAACGTGATCGAGAACCGGACACCGGGCATCGGACTGCCTCCGGCGGGGTGCTCCGATACTCGCGCCGCCACCGTAAAGATGAGGTCAAGACCCCGTCAGCAGCGCGGTGATGTCCTCGATTCTTTGGAATTCATGTCTCGCACCGGCGGCGCGCAGGATTTCCGGCGCGCCGTATCCCCAGCCGACGGCGCCGAAGGCCACGCGTTCCGCGCGTGCGGCCTCGCCGTCGCTGTCCTGGTCGCCGATGTAGATCGCCTGCTCGGGCCGGAGGCCGGCCTTGCGCAACATGGCGCGGATACGCGGTGGTTTTCCGAACAGCGACATGCCGCAGTCCACGTGCCTGAAACGCCGGAAATTGGTGTCGCCGAGGAGCCGCTCGGCATTGTCCCGGGCGTTGGACGTGATCAGCCCCAGGACCACACCGGCGGCCTCGAGGGTCGCGAGCATCTCGTCCACCCCGGCGAACAGCGGGATCGGTGCCGTGTGGTCGCGCATCATCGCCCGGAAGTCTTGGGCGATGCGCGGCAGCTTCCAGGCTGGCAGGCCACTGTGCCGGATCAGGTCGGACACCGAGCTGCGGCGCAGCGTTTCGACCTCGTGCGGCTGGACGCGGGCGAAGCCGTGTTTGTCGGCCAGCCGGTGCTGGGCCTGCAGGAAGAAGGGGAAACTGTCGGCGAGCGTGCCGTCGAAGTCGAAGATCGCGAGCGAGTAGGTCATGGGCGTCGATGATGGCGCGAACGGCGGACCGCAGCCAGCCCGTCGGCCGGTCGGGAACTTCCGGCCGGCCGTGGCCGCCGCGTCAATCCAGCGGCGGCAGGTCGAACACGAGCACTTCGGCGTCGCGCCCCTGTTCGATGCTGACGCGCGGCTCGTCCTTGAGCTTGAGCGCGTCGCCGCTGGTCAGGCGCTGCCCGTTCACCACCAGCTCGCCGCGCACCAGGTGCACGTAACCCAGGCGGCCCGGTGCCAGCGCCAGTTCGGCGCTTTCGTCGCCGTTGAACAGGCCGGCGTACATGCGCGCGTCCTGGTGGATCGACACCGAACCTTCGGCGCCATCGCCGCTCACCACCAGCCGCAGGCGGCCGCGCTTCTCTTCGTCCGTGAAGGTCTTCTGTGCATACCCCGGCTTCACTCCCATGAACTTCGGGATGATCCAGATCTGCAGGAAGTGCGTGGTGCCGCTGCTGCTGTAGTTGAACTCCGAATGGGTGATGCCGGTGCCGGCGCTCAGGCGCTGCACCTCGCCCGGCACGATGTTCTCGGCATTGCCCATCGAATCCTTGTGGCCCAGCGAGCCCTCGAGCACATAGCTGATGATCTCCATGTCCCGGTGGCTGTGCGTGCCGAAGCCCTGGCCGGCGGCCACGCGGTCTTCGTTGATCACCCGCAGCGGGCCCCAGTGCACGTGCCGGTCGTCGCGGTACTCGGCAAACGAGAAGCTGTGCCACGAATCCAGCCAACCATGGTTGGCATGGCCACGCTCATTGGCGGGACGCAGGGCGATCATCACGCACCGCCTTTCGCGCGGCGCGCGACGACCACTGCATCAACGCTGAACCTGCCGGCGCCCTGCGCGGCCAGCACCAGGAAACCACCGGCGATGGCGATGTTCTTGAAGAAGTTGATGAACTGCATCTGGTCGCCCAGCTGGAAGTGGAACAGGAAGGCGCTGGCGACCGAGAACACGGCCAGGCCGAGCGCGGCCCAGCGGGTCAGCAGGCCGGCGGCGACGGCGAGGCCACCGACGATCTCGGCGAAGATCACCAGTGGCAGCAGGCCGCCGGGAACGCCCATGGCTTCCATGTAACCCTGGGTGCCTTCGTAACCGGCGCCCAGCTTGGCGAAGCCGGACAGCACGAAGATGGCGGACAGGGCGAAACGGCCGACGAGGGTGGAAAGGTTGTTCATGACGGGCTCCTTTGGCAGGCGGACCGGGTCGGCGGAATGCCGTTCCTGCGGGGCGTCTGTCGTGGCGGGAAGTATGGGAGCCAACAAAAACGGCATCAATCCGCGTTCATGTACAACTATCGTTGACCAATTTGCAACAATAAAGCGCCTCGGAGCCGGGCTTCCCGGGAAATCCGCGCCGTTCCGGACGCTCAGCCCTTGAGCCGGCGCTCGAACAGGTCCAGCGCCGCCGTCCAGGCCAGCCTGGCGCCCGCCTCGTCGTAGCGCGGCGTGGTGTCGTTGTTGAAGCCGTGCTGGGTGCCCGGCGGCTGCAGCAGGGTGTAGGTGACGCCGGCCTGCTTCAGCGCCGCTTCGTAGGCCGGCCAGCCGGCATTCACCCGCTCGTCGTTCTGTGCCAGCACCACCAGCAGTTCGGCGCTGATCTTCGGCACGTCCTCCAGCGCCGGGCCGCTGCCGTAGAACGGGGCCGCCGCGGACACCCCGGGCAGGCGCGTGGCCAGGAAGTTGGTGATCGCGCCGCCGTAGCAGAAACCGATCAGGCCGAGCTTGCCGGTGCTTTCCGAATGCGACTGCAGCCACTGGGCCGCGGCGATCATGTCCTCGCGGGTCTTGGCCTGGTCCAGTTCCTGGAACTTCGCCCGCGCGCTGTCCTCGTCGCCCGGATAACCGCCCAGCGGGAACAGCGCGTCCGGCGCGAAGGCCAGATAACCCTCCAGCGCCAGGCGCCGCGTGATGTCCTCGATGTGGGGATTCAGGCCGCGGTTCTCGTGCACCACCAGCACGGCGGGCCAAGGGCCTCCGGCATCGGCGGGTCGCACCAGGTAGCCGCGACCCTCGCCATATCCCTTCGGCGAAGCGAACGTCAGGAACTCGGCCTCAAGCCGCGGATCGGTCGGCGCGACCTGCTGGGCCGCGGCGAAGTTGGGGCTCAGGGCCGCCAGCAGTCCGACCGCGCCGGTGCTGCCGGCAAACGCCGCAGCCCCCTTGAGGAAACCGCGCCGGTCGATCAGCCCGTGCACGTACCGGTCGAACAGGCGCATTACTTCGGGGTGGAAATCGCGGGCGGTCGGACGCGGGCTCATCGGGAATCTCCGGCAGGGGCTGGCCAGGATGATTCCAGAGCAGGCGTATGGACGCGTGAAAGCAGCCTGGCGCGGCCGCTTATTCGGATTCGACGCCCGCCAGTTCAAGGACCCAGGCCGGTGTCGCCGGTTCGCCGGCGAAGAACTCGCGCGGCTTTTTCTCGCCGATCGCCCAGCGGTGCAGCCAGCTCGGGCCCCAGGCGCCCGTGTAGGCGTCGGCGCGGGCGTAGGCCGGGTCCTGCATCGCCTCCTCCAGGCCCACCGTCCGGTAGCCACGGGCCCGGACACCGGCGATCAGGTCCGGGTAGGTGTCGGCATTGATCTCGTTGGCGTGCAGCAGCCAGGTCTGGGGCAGGGCGTAGCCGAGCAGGGCGATCGAAAAACGCTCGTAGTAGTCGACCTTGGCCAGCATGTAGGGCACGTACTGCTTGCGCAGGCGACGCAGCGTGCGCTCGTCGCCGCCGCGGTCGAGCACGTTGCGGTAGGCGCGGGCCCAGATCCAGTCGCTGTTGTCGACCGTCACCGGCGCGATGCGGTAACCGTGCGCGGCCAGGAACCCTGAAAGCGCGGCCTTGTCCTCGAGGCTGCGGCCGGCGCGCAGGTAGGGGTGGCGGAACCATTGCGGCTTCGCGCCGCGACCCGCCAGCAATGGTCGAAGCTGGCGTTCGCCCTTCAGGATGTCGGCCTGGTAGGCGGCCAGCCCGGCCGCGTGCAGGTCGGTGTGGCCGTAGGTGTGGTTGCCCAGTTCCGCGCCGGCGTCGAGCCAGTCCCGAAGCATCTGCAGGCGCGCCGGCGAGGGCTTGCCGTCGACCTCGAGCTTGGCTTCGTTGACGAAGCCGACCACGGGGGCGTCGGCGTCGCGCAGGGCGCGCATCAGCCGCGCGTGGTGTCCGGGCAACGTCGCCGGCGGCGCATGCGGCTGATGGTCGCCCAGGCTGGCCCAGGGCAGGTCGTCGATGGTCACGGCGATGCGGCGGTCCGGTTCGACCGGCACGAGGGCCGCAGCGGGCAGGGCAAGGACCAGCAGCAACAGGCAGAGGAAACAACGCATGGCGATCAGTACCTCGTCGAAAGGGCGATGGCGATGGCCAGCTGGCCGGAGACCAGGCTCAGCACCAGGTCCATCGTCAATATGGCCAGACCGCGCAGCACGCTGGAGGGCCAGGACCGGCGGTAGACGCGGCGCACCGCGAGGATCGCCCACAGGCCCAGCGGCAGCAGGCCCAGCTGGGTGCTTACCGAAAACACCGCGACCTGCAGATGGTCGGGCGACAGCGCGACCACCGGCGCGAGCAGCGAGAACAGGGCGAAGTCCACGGTCGTGTAGTGCAGCGCGAACACCATGTGCTCGCCCGTCGGCCGGCGATTGCCCCAATGCAGCAGCGCCAGCCAGTAGCCCATCGGGATGACGAACAGGAACTTCATCAGCGCGGTCAGCTTGCTCGCCAGTTCCACGGCGGCCGGGTCGCTGTAGACCTCCAGCAGCTGCGGTGGGACCCTGCCGGCCGGCGCCGAGCGCAGCATCTCGGCGTTGACCTGGTAGCCCACGTCCCAGGCCAGCAGGAAATACACGCCGCTGGCGATCAGATACAGGCGCAGCGGTGGCAGGTGCCTCGACCATTCGTGGTCCAGCCAGGCGCGCGTCAGTTTCCCCGGGACCACCAGTCCCCGCAGGCTGCGCCAGAGCCGCGAATCGACATCGCTGACCTCAGCCCAGGCCTCGGCCGTCAGGCGGCGCAGGCTGAAGTCGTCCGGCCGTGGCGCCGGCTGGCCGCAGGCGGCGCAGTACGGGCCGGTGCCGCTGGCGCCGCAGCTGCGGCAAGGTTGCTCGGTCATCGTCGGTCCCCGGGGCGTTGCCGGAAGTCTAGCCGAGGCCCGGCCGGTCACATTTTCGCCCGTCGGCCCGTCTGGTCATTCATCCGGCGTTGGGCAGGTTTCGTCCCAAGGCCCGGAACGGGACCCCCACCGCCCGTATCGTCCATCCGCCGGCAAGGGGTGCCGGCCCACGAACCGCACAAGGATCGCCCAATGTCCCAGCTGGTCAACATCTTCCTGGAGCCGGCCAAGGTTTTCGCCGAGCTCCGCGACAAGCCCACCTTCCTGGTGCCGGCACTGATCGTGACGGTGCTCAGCGCGCTTTCGGCCTGCCTGTACTTCTTCCACGTGGACCCGGAATGGTTCACCAACTACCAGCTGGCCGCGGCCGGCACCGAGATGAGCGCGGCCGAGATCGAGCAGGCCAAGCAGTTCATGCCCGGCGCCCGCACCCTGGGCTACATCTCCGCGGTGACCACGCCGATCATGCTGGCCATCATGTACTCCATCCTCGCGGCCTACTACATGCTGGCCGGCAAGGTCGGCGGGCACCCGGTCTCCTTCCGCCACGGACTGTCGCTGACGGCGTGGTCGGCGATGCCGATGGTCCTGGCCGCCGTGGTCTCCATCGTAGGCACCTACACCAGCAGCAACCAGGTGTCGTTCGAATCGGTGCAGATGCTCAACCTCGACCCACTGCTGGTGCAGCTGCCGATGGACCACGACTGGTCGCGCCTGGCCAAGAGCTTCAGCCTGCTCAGCCTCTGGGTCTGGTTCCTGGGCGCGCTGGGCTGGAAGACCTGGTTCCGCACCGGCTGGGGCACGGCCCTGTTCGTGGTGATGCTGCCCAACCTGGTGATCTACGGCGTCATGGCCCTGTTCGCCCTGTTCTGATCCCCCTACGCCTCCGGAATCGCGCATGAAGCCCAACAAGAAGATCCTCGCCGGCCTGCTGGTGGTCGCCGTCATCGGCCTGCCGCTGCTGATCAAGGCGATGCGCGGCGAGTCCAGCAAGGAAGTGGACATCGTCGCCGTGGCCGAGCAGGAGATCCGGCCGACCATCCTCGCCTCCGGCGTGCTGGCCTACCTCAACGAGGTCAACCTGACCTCGGAGCTGGTGGCCAAGGTGCGCGACATCCTGGTCAAGGAGGGCGACACCGTCGCCCAGGGCCAGCTGCTGCTGACCCTGGATCCGGAGACCTACCGCAACGCGATCGAGCGCGAGGAGGCCAGCCGGCGCCAGAGCGCCATCAGCATCGACCGCCAGCGCCTGGCCCTGGCCCTGGCGGAAAAACGCCTGGCGCGCGGCGCCCAGCTGATCGAGCGCAAGATGATCGGCCAGAGCGAATTCGATGACCTGCGCAATGCCCGCGACCTGGCCAGGGTGGAGCTGCAGAGCAGCGAGGAAGCGCTGCGCCGCGCCGACGCCATCCTGGGCGAGGCCCGCGAGCAGCTGGGCAAGACCGACATCCGGGCGCCGATCGCCGGCACCATCGTCGACCTGCCGATCAAGGTCGGCGAGACCGCGATTCCCTCCACCAACGCCCTGGCCGGCGCCAGCCTGATGAAGATCGCCGACACCTCGGCGATCCAGGCCGAACTGAAGGTGGACGAGGCCGACATCGCCCGCGTCACGGTCGGCCAGTCGGTGGACGTGTACGCCACCGCCTTCCCGGAAACCGCGCTCAAGGGCAAGGTGCAGCGCATTGCGCTGGCGCCAACGCTCGAGAACCAGGCCCGCACCTACGAGGTGGTGGTGCTGATGGAGGCGCCGGAAGGCATCGCGCTGCGCTCGGGCATGAGCGCCCGCGCCGACATCTTCCTGGGCGATGGCGCCCGGCGCCTGGCGGTGCCGGTGGAGGCCGTTGGCACCGAGGAAAACGAGGAAAAGAAGACCGAACGTTACGTCTGGGTCGACCGCGACGGCAGCGCCCGTCGGGTGGTGGTCGAGGTCGGGCAGTCGGACGACCGCTGGGAAGAGATCACCGCGGGCCTGAAGGCGGGCGACCGCGTGATCACCGGTCCGGCCAAGCTGCTGCGCGGCCTGGTGGACGGTGACCGGGTCAGCGAGCGCAAGGTCGCCAAGGCCGACGCGGACGGCGGCAAGGACGCGGAAGGCGAGGCCGAGACCTGATGATCCGCCTCGCCGGCATCACCAAGCACTACCGGATGGGCGACGAGGAAGTGCGCGCCCTCGACGGCGTCGATCTGCACATCGGCCGGAATGAGTACGTGGCCCTGATCGGCCCTTCCGGCTCGGGCAAGTCCACGCTGATGAACCTGATCGGCTGCCTCGACACGCCGACCTCGGGCACCTATGTGCTCAACGGCCGCGATACCTCGGCGATGGACGACAACGAACTGGCCAAGGTGCGCAACGAGGAGATCGGCTTCGTCTTCCAGAGCTTCCACCTGCTGCCTCGCCTGACCGTGCTCGACAACGTCGCCCAGCCGCTGGTCTACCGCGGCATCCCGCGCGCCGAACGGGTGCGCCTGGCGACGCGGTCGCTGGAGCAGGTCGGCCTGGGCAACCGCCTTTCCCATCGCCCCAACCAGCTCTCGGGCGGCCAGCGCCAGCGCGTGGCGGTGGCCCGCGCCCTGGTCGGCACGCCCTCGATCCTGCTGGCCGACGAACCCACCGGCAATCTCGATTCGCGCACCTCGCTGGAGATCATGGCCCTGTTCGACGAACTGCACCGCAGCGGCCAGACCGTGGTGGTGGTGACCCACGAGCCCGACATCGCGGCGCACTGCCGCCGCACCCTGCGCGTCAGCGACGGGCGCATCGTCGAGGACACGATCAACCCCGAGCGCGAGCGGAGCGTGAGTCCATGACCGCCTACCTCGAAGCCTTCCGCGCCGCCCTCACCAGCCTGCTCGCGCACCGCATGCGCAGCTTCCTGACCACGCTCGGCATCCTGATCGGCACCGCCTCGGTCATCGCCGTGGTGTCGCTGATCCAGGGCTTCTCCGCCTTCGTCACCGAGCAGTTCGCCGACATCGGCGGCAGCACGCTGACCCTGCAGGCGCACACGCCCTTCAACGAAGCGGTGCTCGGCCGCGAGAACTTCCTCACCTTCCAGGACGTCGAGGCGCTGCGGCATCGCGTGCCCGGCATCGGCAAGGTCGTGCCGACGATGGCGGTGCCGGTGCTGGGCATCTCCGTGCGCGGCCGCACCGCCGCCGCCCAGGTGCTGGCGACCTCGTCCGAGTTCACGGCGGTGCAGGGCCTGTATCCGGACCTGGGCCGCTTCCTGGTCGCCAGCGACGACCAGAGCCGGCGCAAGGTGGTGGTGATCGGCCCGAAGGTGCGCGAGGACCTGGAACTGCCGGAAGACCCGGTGGGCCAGTTCATCCGCATCGGCAGCGACTGGTTCAAGGTCGTGGGCGTGATGGAGAAACGCGGCGAGATCTTCGGCCTGAGCCAGGACAACTACGTCGTCATCCCCTTCGACGTGGGCCGGGCGATGACCGGCAGCAGCAACCGGCCGCGCATGTCGATCTCGTTCACCGCCAGCAACCTGGCCGACGTGGACGCGTTGCGTGAGCGGGTGAAGCGCGCGATCCGGCAGTCGCACAAGCTAAAGCCGGGCCAGGACGACGACTTCCGCATCCAGACCGCGGAATCTGCGCTCAAGAGCTTCGAGGAGCTGGCGGCGATGACGACCGCGGTGCTGGGCGGCATCGTGGGCATCTCGCTGCTGGTCGGCGGCATCGGCATCATGAACATCATGCTGGTGTCGGTGACCGAGCGGACGCGCGAGATCGGCATCCTCAAGGCGCTCGGCGCGACCCGGCGCGACATCCTGGTGCAGTTCCTGGCCGAGGCCGGCCTGCTGGCCCTGCTCGGCGGCCTGATCGGCATCGTGCTGGGCTGGCTGACCGGCCTGGGCGTCGCCGCGCTGATCCCGAACTTCCCGCCCGCCTCGGTGCCGCTGTGGGTGGTGGTCGCCGCCGCGGGCTTCTCGGCCCTGGTCGGCGTGGTGTTCGGCATCATGCCCGCGTCCAAGGCGGCCGGTCTGGATCCGATCGAAGCGCTGCGCTACGAATGAGCCGTGCGGGGTCGGGGGGGCTTGACGCCCCAAACGTCAGGCTCATCCGGCCCCGTAACTGACCTTGGTGCCTTCCACCTTGATCCTGCCGGCCTTGCCCAGCTGGTCGAGCAGGGCGGCCACCGCCTGGTCGTCCAGGGCCGGCTTGAACCAGCTGCGCACGCTGGCGCCGAGCGTCTTGAGCGTGCGCGGGCGGTTGGCCTTCATGTTGCCGAGGTTCTCCAGCACCACGGCCAGTCGCGGATCCGGCGGCGGCCGCCGCACGGCTTCGCGCGCCGCGGTGCGTTTCGGCACGGACGGCACCTTCACCGGCGGCACCGCCTTGCCGGCATCGCCGATGGCCGCGCTGCGCCGGCAGGCGATGCCCTTGCCCGCGAGGTGCCTGATGAGCGGGTCGAAGCCGGTGTCGCGCGAGATGATGGTGAAGGTCGCGCCCGGATGCAGGGCCGACAGCCTTCCGATGTAGAAGGCGATATGGAAGTCGAGCGCGTTGCTGCCGTTGCCGGATACCTGGACGTACTTGGCGTCCGGCCCGAAGGCCTGCAGCGACTGCGCCAGCTCCAGCGTGATCTTGGTCTGGCTGGCCCCCAGGAACACCCGGACCTGGTGCTGCCCGCCCTGCAGCGCAGCCAGCGACTTCGGCTGCACGTTCTCGAAATCCACCAGCACGAAATGCGGTTTCATCGCCGTCCCCTTGCCCTGGCCGTGCCGCCCACCTTACCGTTTCGCCGTCGGCACGTCGCCGTCGTCCCCGGAGCCCCGCCATGACCGCCCTGGACGCCGTGCCCTGGCCACCTGCCCTTCGTTCGATGACCCTGGGATTCGCCTGCTCCGGTGCGCTGATCGCGCTGGTCGCGGCCGCCTTCTGGTCGCTGTGGGCGCTGCCCTTCGTCGCCGTCGGCGCGATCATGGCCCTGTCGGCCGGCAGCGTCTGGCGGCACATGGGCAGGCGCCCGATGCTGGCGGTGGAGCAGGGGCGCCTGCTGTGCCGGCTGGAGGCCTCGCGTCCGGGCAAGAGCGCGAAGCTGACCGACGAGGTGGGCTTCGGCATGGAGGACATCGCGTCCGTCGAACGCCAGGTTCACCCCTGGCCGGGGGCAGGCGGTGAGCGGCACTACTACCGGCTGCAGCTGGTGGACGGCAGCGTGCACAAGCTCGTACCCCGGCCGGCCGATCCGGCGACCCGCGCCGCGGCCGCCGCCTTCTTCGAACATCACTTCCGGGGACGCGTGCGCGAAACCCGGCTCGGCTGAGTCAGATCGCCGCGCGCGGCGGGCCGTTGGGTTCGAGCACGATCTTTCCGTCCCGGGCGCCGCTGGCGGCGGCCGCCACCGCCTCCTTGACGTGGTCCAGGGAATAGGTGGCCTGCACCCGGGCCGACAGCCTGCCCTCGGCGATCAGGCCGCCGATCTCGGCGAACACCGCGCGCCGCTGCTCGGGCGCCGCCTTCTTGAACCACTGCGACAGCCAGAAGCCGCGCAGGGTGATGTCGCGGAAAACGAAATAACGCGGCGAGATCATGCAGCGCTCGCCGCTCATCGCGCCGTAGTTCACCAGGGTGCCGCCCTCGGCCAGGCAGCGCGCCAGGTTTTCTGTGGACACGCCGCCGACGCAGTCGATGCCGAGCCTTATCGGCACGTCGCCGACCTTCTCGCGCACCCGCTTGGGCAGGTCCTCGGCGTCCACCACCACGTGTTCGGCGCCGGCCGACATCACCGCCTCGATCGCGGAGGCGCGGCGCACCACGTTGATGGTGTTGATGCCGCGCAGTTTCGCCAGCTGCACCAGGTAGCCGCCGACCGCGGAGTTCGCCGCGTTCTGGATCACCCAGTCACCCGGCTGCAGGTCGACGAAGTCGCGCAGCATCAGCAGTGCCGTCGGCGGGTTCACGGTGAGCATCGAGACCTGCACGGGGTCGACGCCATCCGGCAGGGGCACCAGCGACTTCGCCGGCAGGTCCAGGTGGGTGGTCCATGTGCCGCAGCCGACCGGCAGCAACACCATCGTTCCCGGCGCCAGGCCCTCGACATCGCCAGCCACCTCGAGCACGCGGCCGACGCCCTCGTTGCCACCGACCGCGGGCAGCGGCGGCAGCAGGCCGTATTCGCCTGTGAGGGTGAGCACGTCGGAGGGATTGATCGGCGCGGCCAGCACCGCGACCCGCGCCACGCCGGCGGGCAGCGGCAGCGGCGGCAGTTCGAAGGCCTCCGCGGCGATGACGTCCTGCGGCACGGGGCCGCGCTGGTGGTAACGGGCACGCTTGGGCGTCTGGCTCATTGTCTCAGGCCTTCTCTTGCTTCAACCAGGTGAGGCGCCAGGAGGCGCCGGGTTCGCCCATGGCCTGGGCGAGGGGTTTGAGCGCGGGCTCGATCGTTTTCTCGATCTGCCAGGGCGGGTTGAGCAGCAGCATGCCGCTGCCGTTCATGCGCAGCGGCGAATCGTCGGGCCGCACCAGCAGCTCGATGGCCAGGATCGATTTCGCCGGCAGGGTGGCGAGCTTGCGGAAGAAGGGGTGCAGGCTCGGCCGCTGCTTGATCGGGTACCACACGGCGTAACAGCCCTGGGGAAAACGCGGCAGGGCGTCGGCCAGCGCGGCCAGGATCAGCGGGTACTCACCCTCCTGGGCCTCGTAGGGCGGGTCGATCAGCACCAGCCCGCGGGCGAAACGGGTGGCGCCGTCCCGGGGCGGCAGCAGGGCCTTGAGCGCCGCGTAACCGTCGCGCTGGTGCACGTGCACCTTCGGGTCGCCGGCCAGCACCGACTTCAGGGCCGCGGCCTCTTCGGGCTGGAGCTCGCAGGCGGCGGCGCGGTCGCTGTCGCGCAGGGCATGGGCGACCAGCAGGGGCGAGCCGGGATAGGAGTCGGGCGCCAGGCTGCGGGTCTCGGCGACCGACTCGAGGTAGCGGGCGAGGGCGGTCGGCGTGCCCGCACCGGCGGCCGGCAGCCGCAGGAATCCGCCCCGGGCCTCGCCGGTGCGGCTGGCCTGGCTGCCGCCCAGGTCGTACTGCCCGCGCCCGGCGTGGCTGTCGAGCACGAAGAAGGGGCCGTCCTTGCGCTTGAGCGCATCGAGCAGGGCGACCAGGACCAGATGCTTGAGCACGTCGGCGTGGTTGCCGGCGTGGAATCCGTGGCGATAGTTCATGCGCCCAGTCTATCGCTCATGGCCCGGGCCGGGGTGGCCTGGCGCCCGGGCTCTGGTATGTTCCGCGGGTTCCCAGGAGATCCCGGATGAAAACCCTGTTCCGATTCACCGGCTGGCTGCTGTTCGCGGTCCTGCTGGCCGCCACCGGCCTCGTGCTGCACACCCTGCATGCGCGCCCCCTGAGCATCGACTGGTTCTTCGAGCGGGTCTTCATCGAGTACGCCGTGGACGACCCGGAGATGCTCAGCTCGCTGCGCATGCTGCCGCCGTGGATGGACTGGTACAGCGACGACCTGACCGACCGATCTCTGGCCCGCGAGCGGGAGATGCAGGCGAAGCTGCGCGAAGACCTGGCCACCTTGCGCGAGTACGACCGAGCCGCGCTGGATCCCGGGCGCCAGCTGTCCTACGACATCCTGGAATATTTCCTGGCGATCCAGCAGGAGGGCGAGAATTTCTCGCTGCACAACTACCCGCTGAACCAGCTGTTCGGCATCCAGAGCAATTTCCCGACCTTCCTGGCCACCCAGCATTCGGTCGGTTCGACCGGCGACGCGGAGAACTACATCGCCCGATTGACCAAGACGCCGGCGATGGTGGACCAGGTGATGGAAGGCCTGCACGCCCGCGAGAAGGCCGGCATCCTGCCGCCGACCTTCGTGGTGGAGAAGGTGCTGGCCGAGATGCGCGCCTTCACCGGCGCGCCGGCGAAGGAAAACATCCTGTACACCTCCTTCGTCGAGAAGCTCGACAAGCTGCCGGCCGGCACCCTGGCCGAGGGCGAGCGCGAGTCGCTGCTGGGCCAGGTCGAGACCGCGATCACCGGCCAGGTCTACCCGGCCTACGGCCAGTTCATCGCCTATTACGACACCCTCCTGCCCAAGACCACCGGCAACCACGGCGTCTGGAACCTGCCCGACGGCGCCGCCTTCTACGCGTGGTCGGCGCGCCAGCACACCAGCACCGACATGACGCCGGCGCAGATCCACCAGCTGGGCCTGGACGAGGTCGC
>CBFGOZ010000007.1:0-29810 GCA_965650505.1 uncultured Arenimonas sp. | reverse complement strand
TGAAGCCTAGCCTCGTGTACCGGGGAACATCCATTACCTCGCACGTAATCGCCGCCGAATGGTTGCCGCTGCACATTGCCCGCCGATGCCACGGTCCGTGGCCATTTCCTGGAGTCCGCCATGTCTTTCGTCCGATCCCCTTCGATGCTGCGCCGCGTGCTGGTGCTCGACGCCACCACCTGCCTGGCGATGGGCGCCGCGCTGATCTTCGCCAACGCCCCGCTGGCGGAACTGACCGGCTTCTCGCCCGACCTGCTGATGGGCGCCGGCCTGGTGCTGCTGCCCTGCGCCGGCTTCATGCTGGTGTTGGCCAGCCGGCGGTCGCCGCCGGCCGGCGGCGTGCGCGTGGTGGTGGCCGTGAACCTGCTGTGGGTGGTGGCCAGCCTGCTGCTGCCGCTGTGGCCGGGAGTGGATCCGAACACCACCGGGCTGGTCGGCCTGTTCGCCCAGGCGGTCGGCGTCCTGGGGCTGGCGGCGCTGGAGCATTTCGCCCAGGGCCGGCCGGCGCCGCTGGCGAACGCGGCCTGATCGCTGCGGTTCATGGCGCCCCCAGGCGCGAACGCGCGGTGGGCGCCAGCCGCAGCACCGTCGGCGGGCCGGCCAGCATCGCGCGCAGCGCGGCCTCGTCGCGGCGCCAGTCGGCCTGCGCGTCGCGACGCGACTCCCATCTGGCCAGCGCCGCCGCGCTGTCGAAGCGCACGAACCAGACGAACACACGTTCGCCCTCGCGCACCGGCAGCCGCGGAAAGTTGTTCGCCGCCGTCTCGCTGACGAAGGCCGCGAGCACCTCGCCCCCTTCGGCACGCAGCCGCGGCGCGAGCCGGGTCTCGAACCAGCGCCGCACCTGCTCTTCCGCATGCGCCTCGACCGGACAGACCACGGCCTCGAGGCGCGCGGCAGGGCGTGGTCCGCTGGCGATGGCGCCGCGCGGCCGGCCCGGCAGCGAAAACCCGCCGCCGACCGGCCGCAGCAGCAGCACGTCGTCGGAATCGATCATGGTGCCGTTGGCCGCGTCGCGGTGCGTGGCCCAGGCCGGGCCGCCGTAGAAGGCCTGCAGCGCCCGCGCGCGGGTCGCCATGTCGGGGAAGCCGCGCAGCCAGACGAAACGGTCGGGGTCGTCCAGGTCCTGGAACTGCCCCAGCACCTGCATCCCCGCCGCCTCCTGCGGCTCGATCAGGAAGTTCTCGAACAGCCACACCAGTGCGTCGCGCTGGCCGCGCTTGAGCGTGTACTGGCGCAGCTCGACCACGGCGCAGCGGGTGCCGGCGGGCGCATCGGCGACGACGGTGTGCATGCGGTGCTCCTCGGGGGCGGTGTGGACATCACCTTCACATCCATACAGGACAGATTCCGCCCTATTGAGTGCTACCCTCCCGGGGCATGAGCCACGCCCCTGCCACCCGGCTTCTCGCCCTGCTTGAACTGCTGCAGGCCCGGCGCGTCTGCAGCGGCGCCGAGCTGGCCCAGGCGCTCGACATCGACCGGCGCACGGTGCGCCGCTACATCGCGCAGCTCGAGGCCCTGGGGGTGCCCCTGGTCGCCAACCGCGGGCGCGACGGCGGCTACGGCCTGGTGCCGGGCTTCAAGCTGCCGCCGATGATGTTCAGCAACGACGAGGCCCTGGCCCTGGCGCTGGGCCTGCTGATGGCACGCGGCCTGGGCCTGGCCGAATCCGCCCCGGCCATCGCCAGCGCCCAGGCCAAGCTGGAGCGCGTGATGCCGGCGGCGCTGCGGGCGCAGGCGCGCGCGGTGGACGAAACCGTCAAGATCGACGCGGCCAGCCGCACCACCCTGCGCGACAACCGCGCGCTGTCCCTGCTGAGCACCGCCGCCCGCGCCCAGCAGCGTGTGCGCCTGCACTATCGCTCGGCGACCGGCGCCGACAGCGTCCGCGACTTCGATCCCTACGGCCTGGCGCTGCGCAGCGGCCGCTGGTACGTGTCTGGCCATTGCCACCTGCGCCAGGGCCTGCGCTCGTTCCGGCTCGACCGCATCACCGGCGTGGACCTGCTGCCCGCGAGCTTCCTGCGCCCCGCCGGTTTCGACGCGCTGGCGCACCTGGTGCAGTCGCTGGCGAACATGCCGCGCAACCAGCGCGCCGAGATCCTGCTGCACGCCACGATGGACGACGCCAAATGCTGTCTGTTCCCCGAACTGGGCACCTTCGAGCCGACGGCCGAAGGCACCCTGCTCAGCGTGCAGGTGGACGACCTGGACTGGCTGGCGCGCGAACTTTCCCGCCTGCCGTTTTCGTTCCGCGTGGTCTCGCCCGACGCCCTGCGCGGGTCCCTGGCCCGGCACGCCCGGCGGCTGGGCGAATTCGCCCGCTGAAGCGCCGCGCGCGGGTCAGGCGTTGGCGCTGGGCGGCTGCCGCGCGGAGGCGAAGAACATCAGGTAGACCAGCCGGCCGTTGTGCAGCGAGTCGCCGAAGGCTTCGCCGGCGGTATGCCACAGCCACGGCCGCAGCAGCACCAGGCGGTTGAAACGCATCGGCACGCGCATGGTCAGGTCCCACTTGCTGTCGTCGAGCGTGTCGCGCGAGATGATCTCGTCGATCAGCTGCTTGGCCGAAGGATGGCCCATGGCGCGGCTTTCGGCATCGCTGATCGGCGCGCGTTCGGTATTGGTCGGCAGGTGGCGGAAGAACTCGGTGCCGCCGCGGCAGTCCTCCGGCCGGCTCAGGTAGAGGATTCCCGACCAGTGCGCGGTGTCCACGTGCACCTTGGCGCGCCCCCGGTCGCCGGCCAGGGCCAGGCGGAACTTGCCGTGGGCCTGGCTCGGCGGCATCGGCACCACCGGCTCGCCGACCAGGCGCGAAACCTGCTGGTCCAGCCCCTGCAGGTCGATGCGCTGAGCGGAATTGCGGCCCGGGAACGCGCCGCGCACATCGGAGTAATCCAGGCGCAGCGCGGCATCGCGGAGCGCCTGGGCGTTGTCGAGGAAGTCGTCGACGATGATCACGGACGTGGGCATGGGCGACGACAGTAAGGACGCCGGCGAGGCCCGGCATCTCCCATCAGTCACAGCCACTTTCTGGCGGAAGTAAAGCTCACATTCAGCGAGTAAGCGGTCTCAGCGCAGCTGGCTGTCCTTGCTGCCGCGGCGGTTGTAGCCGCTCACCGCGCCCTGCTGCTTGTCGTGCTCTTCCTGGCAGGGCACGCACAGGCGCACGCCGGGCAGTGCCTTGCGGCGCGCCTCGGGGATCTTGGCGTCGCATTCCTCGCAGCGCTTCAGGCTGGGGCCCTTGGGCAACTGGTCGCGCACGCGCTGGATGCCGTCCTTGATGGTGGCATCGATCTGGTCCTGCACGGCGCCGTCGCCGGCCCATCCGGTGGCCATGGTTCGCTCCGGGAAAACGTTGGGGATGTCCGGAAGATGTGGTCCTTGCCGATGGATTCCAAGGCCGGACCGCGGTTTGACCTCCCGCCAAGCCGCGGGAGTAGGATGCGGACGCCTGCCTACCGGCCCTTTCCCCGTCCACGCCCACCCGTTGGAGCGACCCATGCGCCTGCCCCTGTCCCTGCTGCTCGCCACCGCCCTGGGCCTTGCCGCCTGCGGCCAGGACGCCGGCCCGGCGCCTTCCGGCGCGGCGCCGGTCGCCGGTCCCGATGCCGAATCGGTGCCGCCGGCCGCCGAAGCCACCGCCGCCGGCGTGACCGAGCTGCGCTACGAGGACGAGGCCGCGCCGCAGGACGTGGCCGAGCCCGTGGCCGCGCAGGGCATCGCCGTTGGCGAACCGAATCCGGCGACGCCTGCGGCGCCCGCCGATTTCGATCCCGCCAGCGTGCCCGAATCCAGCGCCAGCCTGCCGCCCTTCCCGTTCTTCAAGGAGCCGGAGGGCCTGGTCACCACGCTCGACGACAAGGACCGCAACAAGAACTTCGATCGCGAGCACATGATCGCCGGCAGCAAGATCGTCGCCGTCGAAGGCAAGGTGTTCCGCGACCGCTTCCAGCTGACCAATCCGGACCAGCGCGAATACAGCGACATCGAATTCCAGCGCAACTACGCCAACGCCATCGCCGCGCTCGGCGGCGTCAGGATCAGCGACACCCAGTACACAGGCGAGGCGCTGGAAGCCTTCGGCGGCCGCGCCAAGGTCGACAAGCACTACCACGGCACCTGCGCCAGCGACGGCTGCGAGAACAACACCTATCTGATCCGCCAGGGCGGCAAGGAATGGTGGATCCAGGTCAGCACCGGCGCCATCCCGCTGCACGGCGAGGTGGTGGTGCTCGAGCGCCAGGGCATGAGCAGCAAGCTCGGCTTCGTCGACGCCGCCGAGATGAAGAAGAAGCTCGACGCCGAAGGCCGCATCGCGCTGTACATCAACTTCGACCTGGACAA
The DNA here is from genome assembly GCA_965650505.1 of uncultured Arenimonas sp. Taxonomy (GTDB): domain Bacteria; phylum Pseudomonadota; class Gammaproteobacteria; order Xanthomonadales; family Xanthomonadaceae; genus Arenimonas. The sequence goes on along the minus strand of CBFGOZ010000007.1, from coordinate 25,463 downwards.
GTCCAGCCTGCGCCCGGACGCGATGCCGGTGATCGACGAGATCGCCAAGCTGCTGTCGGACGACCCGGCGCTGGCGCTGTCGATCGAGGGCCACACCGACAGCACCGGCAGCGCCGATCGCAACCTCGCGCTGTCGGCGCAGCGCGCGGAATCGGTGAAGGCCGCGCTGGTCGGCAAGGGCATCGCCGCGGAGCGGCTGAACACCCAGGGTTACGGCTCCGGCCGCCCGCTGGCGGCGGAAACCGACGACGCCAGCCGGGCGAAGAACCGCCGCGTCGAGCTGGTCAAACGCGGCTGACGCGCGGCTAGCCGCCGCAGCCGCCGCAGCACACCGAGGGCCGGGCCTGCAGGTCGCCATCGGCGAGATCCAGGCCATTGCGCCGCAGCAGCGACTGCAGCTCGCCCTTGCCAAGGTTGGTCGCGATCATCAGCTCGCGACCGGAGGCATCGATGGCCAGCAGCGCCGCCGGATCCACCGCATGCAGGGAAAGCTGGATCGCCGCCAGGTCGGGTTTCGGTCCCGCCAATCGGATCTGGTATTCCATGGAGTGTCCTCGTGCAGGGGGCATCGGGCCCCGGCGGGAAGCGTCCCGCAGGCGCCGGGCCACCGCCCTGATCCGCGTCAAGCGCCGCCGGAATCCGTCGATCCCTCGTCCTGTCCGGCGATCGGCGCCATTTCCGGCCGGTTTCGGTCGGCCTCGCGTCCGCGCGGCCCCGGCCCGCGCCTGGCCGGGTCCCCGCGGGCGCTGCGTGTAGCTCGGAAGCCCCGTCAACCGCAGGAGCCACCTGGATGGCGAAACAACCTGGCCGGCCGCTGTTGCCCCTGTTGCTGGCGGCGATGGCCCTGCTGCCGTCACCCACGCTGGCCGGCACGCCCGTCCTCGACGCCTCCGACCCCACGCTCCCCGGGAAGGATCTGCGTCTGGAGCGCCTGGATCGCCTCGAACGTATCCAGGACGAGAAGCTCACGACGGGAGAGATCGATCCGTCCCAGCACCGGGCGAGCCTCGAGCTGCTGGAGCAGATCAGGGCCCGCCAGCCCGTCATCGATCTTCCCCGAGACCTGGCGCCGGGCCTGGTCATCCCGATCAGCGCGCGTTCGCCCGGACACACGGAGATGCCGTTGCCGTCGGTTGACGGCCCCCTCGTGCTGCCGGCACAGGTCCTGCTGGAGCTGCTCGGTCCCACCGCGCTGCAGGACTGGGAGAACTGCCGCACGGCAGGCCGCCTGGTCTACGACGCCGCCTGCAACCTGACGGCCGGAAACTGCCCGGAGCTGGAAGCCGCCTTCCGCGACCGCTGCTTCAACCGGGTCACGCCCCAGGCTCCCGTGACCGTGTTCACCGGCGACAGCCTGCAGCCGATTCCATTCGAACAACTGGAACGATCCCTGGTCGTCCTGCGCACGCAGGACCTGCCGCGCTGCACGGGCGTATTCCTGGATGCCAGGCACGTGCTGACCGCCGCGCATTGCCGGCCATGGATCGAGCAATGCCAGGAAGCGGGGCCGGGATGCGAAGCGCTGTTCCACCGCATAGGCAGCCGGGCCGGCACGCGGTTCCGCCTCGCCCGGCTGCTGACCCAGGAATATTCCGACGACGTGTCCCTGGACTTCGACATCTGGCAAACCGACCTACCCGCGGCCGACGCCCGGCCCCTGCCCATCCTTCCCCTGGCGGCCACGCGACCGACCGAAGTGGACATCCCGGCGACGATCGTCGGCGTCACCACCTTCGGCTGTCCGCCTGCAGGTGCCGCGAACGCCAGTTCTTGCCCGCCGGACGGGACGCTCTGGCAACCCTCGCCCTTCACCTACTGCAGGGTCACCTGCAAGACCCCGGGCGGCGCGCTGCTGCACCAGTGCCAGACCGCCCCGGCCTTGTCCGGCGCGCCCATCCTGCACTGGCGCGATGACCGGCTCATCCTCGCCGGCATCCATGTCGAATTCGACCCTGGGCCCAGGCCTGCCGCCTGTCCCGGCGAGAGCCAGATCGGCGTGTCCATGACGGGCATCTGCCAATGGATCAACACCAACGCACCAGAACTCGGGGGAAGCTGTCTTGAAAACTGATACCTGCCTGTCGGCGTTCATCGCCCTGTTGATGTCCGCGGTCCTCACCGCTCCTGTCCACGCCGCCGCGGACGGCAAGGAGAGTAGCCAGGTCTGGCGGGCCAGACTGGTGAAATGCGACCCGAGCAGCACCGGGGTGCAGGAAAGCGCCGGACTGGTCGGGCTGGGCGCCGTGCTGCTGGAGCGGGGATTCGCCGTGGCCGCCGGGGCGATCCGCAAAGGCATCGCGGCCGCAGGCAAGGACAAGTCGGTGTCGTTCATCGCCGACCACCCTGCCTATCTGGTGCGCATGGACGCCAACCGCATGCGCCATGACCTGCGCTGCGTGGTGATCGCCCGGGGCACGCCGCTCGCGCCGTTCGAGACGGCGTCGAACCCGCCCACGATCGACAACGCCAATCAGGCCGTGCAGGCCAGCGTCAGGAACGGCCTGGCCGCCCTGGGCCTGAGCGGCGTGTCCTTCTACGCGAACGTCGCGTTCAAGCCCTCGGACGACGGCGCCGCGACGCGCGCCGTCGTCACCCAGCTCTATTACCCCCGTCGGCTGTTCGCGGGCCGCGGTTCGGCGGTGCGGACGCTGAACGTGACGGCCGTGGTGACCGCGCCGGGCCAGGACAAGTCGATGCTGGCCGCGAGCCTGACCTTCGAGGACCTGGCCACCCGCGCCGCGCTCGTGCACGACGACAACGGCCTCGAGGCCAAGTCCTCCGTGGGCTGGTTCGTCACGCCGAAGGTCGAGCTCAGCGAATCCCAGAAGCGCCGCTCGGGATTCGCGTACCCGGTCAACCTGAGCACGACCGTCACCGAGACGGCCGCGGGGAACGCCTTCTTCAAGGCGCTGGATGCCTATCTGGACGACGCGACCTGGAAGGCGGCCACCGAGGCCGTGAAGCAGGAACTGCTGCCCGCAAGCCGCGACGCCGCCCGGGATGCCGCGCAGGCCGACTACCAGAAGGCCATCGCCGCCTATTTCCCCGCCATGGACACACTGGCCGCCGCCTGCACCGTCTTCGCGACCGCACCCACGGCGAGCAACCGCGGCAAAGCCTGGGCGGCCTATTTCGCCGCCGCCTCCGCCTACCGCACGCTCGAGGACGCCCGCACCCAGGGCATGCCGGCGCCTTCCCCGGAAACCACGCCCGCGCCGGTGACTTGCCCGGGACTGGCCGGCTGAACGCCTGGGGCATGGATGTGCGACACTCGCGCCCCCATCCACGCCCCAAGGCCCCGACCATGAACAAGAAAGCCCGCGCCCGCCGCCGCGCCGCCCGTCTGAAAAGCATCCGCTGACCAGACGGCGGTCCTGCCGCCTGAAAGCCAGCCCCGGGCGACCGGTGCTGGCTTTTTCTTTTCCCCCTGCTTCGTTTGCCATCGCCGACGGCCGCCCGCTAGCATCGGCCGGCCGCCCAGGAGACACCCATGCGCCGGATCGCGATGCTGCCGCTGCTGATGTGCGGGCTTGCGGGCCCCGTCGCCGCCGGCGACGCCTTCCAGCGCATCACCCCCGCCCAGGCCGGCTATTCCGAACAGGGCCTGGCCGCACTGCGCCAGGTGCTGGCCGAGGCCGGGTCAGAGTCGATGCTGCTGGTGCATGAGGGAAAGGTCTTCTTCGAATGGGGCGACATCCGGCGCAAGCGCCTGGTGCATTCGATCCGCAAACCGCTGCTGCACGCGCTGATCGGACAAGAGTCCGGCAACCCCTGCCTGGCGCCGGACCGCACGGTCGGCGATCACGGCATCGACGAACGGCCGCCGGGGCTGAGCGACCGCGAGAAGTCGGCGACGCTGCTTCAGCTGCTGCAGTCGCGCAGCGGCGTCTACCATCCGGCCGCCGCCGAAAGCGAAGGCATGCAGGCACAGCGACCGGCGCGCGGCAGCCATGCGCCTGGCGAGTTCTTCTACTACAACAACTGGGACTTCAACGTCGCCGGGGCAATCTACGAGAAGTGCACAGGACTGGGCATCCACGAAGCCTTCCTGGCCCGGATCGCGCAACCGCTGGGCATGCTCGACTACCGCGGCCGTGTCCACGCCTGGCCCGGCGACGCTGGAAACATCGCCGACGAGACCGACGGATTCCGCAGCCTCGAGCTAGGCAAGTCGAGGTATCGCGCCTTCCACTTCAGGCTGAGCGCGCACGACCTGGCGCTGTTCGGCCAGCTCTACCTCGACCATGGCCGCCGGCAGGGCCGGCAGCTCGTTCCTTCCGCCTGGATCGACCAGGGCACGCAGCCGGTCTCCATTCTGGATGCCGATTACGGCCTGGCCTACGGCGAGCTGTGGAATGTGCTGGTGCCGGACGAGGGCGACGAGCGCGCGTCCTTCTACCACACCGGCGCCGGCGTCCACATGCTGGGCGTCTACCCGAAACACGGCCTGGTGATGGTGCATCGGGTGGACACCGAGAAGGCCTTCGCGTTCGATGACTACGATCTGCTGCGGGTGATCCGCGCGATGCACGCCGCGCGGCTGCCGAAGGCGGACTGAGCCGCCACTGGCCACAACATCCGTGGGACCGGTTCCGCGTGCCCTGCGACCCCTGCATGGGCAGGAAGGACGGCGCGCATTCCTGCGCCCACCGCGTCAACCACGCGCACGGCCCTGCGTTGTCCTGTGGGCCCGCCCCCTGGATGCCGCCGATGCCTGCCGTGCCCCTTCGTTCCTGCCTGCTGCCTGTCCTGCTGTGCGGTACCGGATCCGCCCTGGCGGATCCTTCCGGAACACCGGCGGCGGTGGAAGCACCGGCGGCGGCGCGGCAGGCGGACCGTTTGCTGGAGGAACTGGCGGCCTTGAACGGGGTACCGGGCATGGGCGCGGCGGTGTGGCAGGACGGCCGGATCGTCTGGCGCGGCTCCGCAGGCCATCGCGACCTCGCCGCCGGCGCGCCGGTGGATGCCGATACCGTATTCCGCCTGGCCAGCGTCTCCAAGCTCATCACTGTGGCCGCCGCGGCGCAGCTGGCCGACGCCGGCAAGCTCGATCTCGATGCTCCCGTGGCCACCCAGTGGAGCGGCGTGAACCCGGACTGGGCAGCATTCACGCTGCGGCAGCTGGCGGCGCACACGTCGGGGCTTCCGCATTACCAGGCCCAGGATGCCGGCCGCGGCCGCCGGCACTACGCCGACGCGCGCGAAGCGGTCGCCATCTTCCGCGACCGCGAGCTGCTGTCGGCACCGGGCAGCCGCTACAGCTACTCGTCCTGGGGTTACACCCTGATCAGTGCGGTGGTCGAGGCCCGCGCCGGCCAGCCCTTCCTGGACTACGTCGCGCAGAACGTGACGCCCGGCCTGCGCATCGTCCCGGATGCGACCCATGGCGGCGATCCGGACGCCAGCCGCGCCTACGAACGCGACGATCGCGGCCGGGCCGTGGAAGCCCCGCCCCATGATTTCAGCTACACCTGGGGCGGCGGCGGCTTCGGCGGCACGCCGTCCGCGGTGGCTGAGTTCGGGGGCCGCATGCAGCGCGGCGAGGTGGTGCCTGGGGCGGGCTTCGATGCCATGCTCGAGCCCGCGCGACTGGACGACGGTCGGCCGGTGCTGGGCGATGACGATGAGTACCGGGTCGGGTTCGGATGGCGCACGCTGACCGACATCGACGGCCGGCTGCGCGCCCAGCATGCCGGCGCGACCCTGGGCGCACGCAGCAGCCTGGTGATCTGGCCGCGGTTGCCGCGCGCGGAGCAGACGGCGGTGGCCCTGCTTTCGAACATGCAGTGGGTGTCGTCCATCGACCAGAGCGCGGCGATGCTGGCGGCGCCGTTCCAGGCGGTGCCCGCGGCCCTGGTGCCAGCGGCCTGCCCGGTCCGGGCAGAACGTTTCACCGGCACGCACCGTGACGTGGCCGCCACCGGCGAGGCGGTCTTCCACGAAGAAGAAGACGGCACCTGCATCGGCACGCTGCGGCCCGACGGCGCGCTCAAGGCCTACTTCGCACCGTTCACATCGACCGGCGCGGGAACATTGCGCGTCATCGGCCTATATCCGCGCCACGGGCTCGCACGCGCCGCACTGGTGACGCCGATCGGCATCTACGACCTGCGTGCGACGGCCGACGGCCGCCTGGTCGCGCGCATGGGTGGCATGGCCGAGCTGCGCGTCAGCATGGACGAATCCCCGGGCCCCGAACGCTGAGTCCGTGTAAATTTTTCCGGTTCGCCGCGCGGCCGATGCGCGGCTTCATGTGCCGGAAACTTCGGGGACGCTAGGCTGCGGTCGACTGGGCATCCAGTCCTCCCTTCCCCCCCGAGGAGCCGCCATGAACACACCGAAAGACCTTGAACGCAAACTGTGGAAGGCGATCGAATCCGATCGCACGATGATGCTGGGCCTGGACGGCGTCGAGGACGGCCACAGCCGGCCGATGACCGCGATGGTCGAAGACGGCCACGGCCCCATCTGGTTCTTCACCTCGCGCGACAATCTGCTGGTGCAGAACCTCCGGCCGGGCGGCAGAGCGATCGCCGCGTTCGCGTCCAAGGGCCACGACCTGTTCGCCAGCATCGCCGGCACCCTGCACGAAGACCTGGACCGCGCGGTCGTCGACCGCCTCTGGAATCCCTTCATCGCCGCCTGGTACGAAGGCAAGGACGATCCGAAACTCACCCTGCTGCGACTGGACGCCGAGAGCGCCGAAGTCTGGCTCAACGAGAACAACCTGCTGGCCGGCGTAAAGATGCTGTTCGGCGTCGACCCGAAGAAGGACTACCGGGACAAGGTCGGCCAGGTGGACCTGCGCTGATCCCCGGCATGGCCGGGCCGCGCTGGAGGCACTGGACGGCACGCTGGCAAGCCAGCGCACCGGCGCGTTTCGCCCGGCGTTTCCAGACCCTGGACCTCCCGACCCACGCCGCGTCGCTGGCCTTCTACGCACTGTTGTCGCTGGCGCCCTTGCTGGTGCTGGTGCTGTGGCTTACCGCCTCGCTCTACCCCTCGGCGCAGCAGGCGCTGCTCGACCAGATGCAGGACTTCGCCGGCCGCGATGCCCGCGACATCGCCCACACCGTGATCGAGAACGCCGAACGCCAGCCCGGCATCGGCACGCTGGCGGGCTTCTGGAGCACCGTGCTCCTGTTCGTCGGCGCCAGCACGGTGTTTGCCCGCCTGCAGTCGACCCTGAATGCGATCTTCGCGACCGATCCCACGCAGCTGCGCGGCGGCCTGCTGGCCTGGCTGCGCAAGCGGATCTTCTCGTTCGGCGTCGTGCTGGCTTTGGGTTTCCTGATGCTGGTGTCGATGCTGCTGACCACCGCCGTGCAGCTGGCGTTCGCGAACGTGCCTTCCCTGCTTCCGGCGCTGGGCAACGCCGTCACCCTGGTGCTGTACGTGCTGGCCTTCGCCCTGCTCTACCGGTGGTTGCCGGACCGCCGGGTGGGTGCGCGCCAGGCGCTGGCCGGGGGCCTGATCACCTCGGCCCTGTTCGTGCTCGGACGCTGGGCCATCGGGCTCTACCTGGCTCAGGCAGCGCCCGGCAGCGCCTACGGTTCGTTCGGCACCCTGGTGATCCTGCTGGTGTGGATGTACTACGCCGCGCTGATCTTCTTCACCGGCGCGCTGATCACCGCGATGACCGACCGCGCCGTGCCGACGGGCACGGACGCGGCCGATGCCGCAGCGGCCGGGCTCAGCCCTGCCCGGCGTGCCAGGCCTTGAGCAGTTCGGCTTCCTTCTCGCGCGTCAGCCCGGCCCGGGTTTCAGCCTGGCGTTCGGCCGGCAGGCCGCGGTACCAGGCCAGCAGGTCGGCGACCGTGGTCGCCAGCGGGCGGAAGGTCAGGCCGGCGGCGATCGCCTTGGCGTTGCTCACCGCCCCGTAGCCCGAGAACGGCGTGCCTTCGCGCGGCACCCAGATCGGCAGGGCCGCCTGGTTCTTCTCGACGAATTCCGGCGACACGTGGGTGAAGCTGACCGGACCGCCGGTGACCGCATGGCAGCCGTGCACCATCGCGTCGGTGCTCAGCGTGTAGTCCGGACCGCAGGCGTTGAAGGTGCCCGTGGTGGCGTTTTCGGCCAGCCGGATCATCCATTCGCCCAGGTCGCGGCCGTCGATGATCTGCACCGGGTCCTTGCCGTCGCCCGGCACCAGCACTTCGCCGCCCTGGGCGATGCGCTTGGGCCAGTAGGTGAAGCGGTCGGTCTCGTCGCGCGGGCCGACGATGTAGCCGGGGCGGACGATGGTGACGTTCTTGCCGAACTGCTTGTGCGCCTCGGCCTCGCTGAGCGCCTTCAGCGGGCCATAGAGGTTCTCGACGTCGGCGCGCAGCGACTCCATCGTTTCCGCCATCGCGTCCTTGCCCTTGTACTGCGCCACCGGCGCCTCTTCGTTGATGCCGGGCCTGGCGCCATCGGCATACACCGAGATGGTGGAGATGAACAGGTAGTGGCCGACCCGGCCCTTGAGCACCTTGCCGGCGTCGCGCACCCAGAACGGCAGCGTGGTCGGGTTGTCGATGCAGACGTCCCACTCCCGGCCTTCGAGCGACTTCAGGTCGCCGGTGTTGCGGTCGCCCAGCAGCTGCTCCACTTCGCCCGGCCAGTCGGGCAGCGGCCGCTTGCCGCGGTTGAACATGGTCACCTGGTGGCCGCGCGCCAGCGCGTAGGCGATCTGGAACGGCCCGGTGAAGCCGGTGCCGCCCAGCACCAGGATGCGCAGCGGCTTGGCCGCTTTGGGGATGACGGCGGCTGGCGCGGCGGCCGAGGCCAGGGACGGCAGCACGGCGCTGGCGGCGGCCAGGGTGCCGAACTTGAGCAGATCGCGACGCGTGGTGGACATGGTGGCTGGACTCCCCGGATGACTGGAGCCCGGACAGTGACACCGCCCCGCGGCCGTTTCCCGTGGCGAAAGTATGGGCCCGGGCGCCGAAGCGCTTTACCCTTGGCCTGACCGCCCATGTCCCGGAGTCCGCCCTGGCCCTCGCCTCCCTCCGCCGCTGGCTTCGCCTCGTCCCCGGCACCGCCCCCATCGCGCGATGGCAGGTGGACGCGGGCACCTGGCGCGCCTTCCTCGCCGCCGAGGAGCGGCGCGGGGACTCCCCCATCAACGAGCTGCCGATCCCGGACGCGGTGCCGCCCGGCGGCATTGAGGTGATCGCCGAAGCCGACGGCCTGTGGTTCGCCGGCAAGCGGGTGGCCCTGCCCCTGCGCGGCGTGCCGGAGATCCTGGACGCCCGCCTGGTGGACACCGGCGTGGCGATGATCGAGATGACGCTCAAGTGCCCCTCGCGTGCGAATTCCTCCGGCGCGATCCTGCCGCCGGTCTTCACCCGCCTGAGCGTGCCGGTGCCGGGAGCGGCGTGGGGCGAGGCGAAGAAGGCGACCGCGCACTACAACCGCGACACGCCGGGCAAGCCGGATTTTTTCCACGGCCCCGGCGACGGCAGCGATCCGGAGGACCTGAGCACTTGCCCGGCCTGCGGCTTCCAGACCCACAAGTACCGCTCGCAGTGCGAACGCTGCGGCATGGGCCTGCAGTCGCGGCGCTGGTCGCGGCGCTTCGGTACCGTGCTGGTGGTGAGCGGCCTGATCCTGACGGGCCTGATGGGTGGCGTGCTGCGTTTCGTCGGGCCGATCCTGTACGACGTCGTCGTTTATGGAAGCAGCGCGCGTTTCGCCGGCACCCGGACCCAGGCGGTGGTGGTCCTGAGCCTGCTGGGCGGCGTGTTCCTGTTCGGCCTGCTGTGCCTGGGTTACGGCGGCTGGCAGATCGCCACCGGCCGCACCAACCTGCCTGCGGCCAAGGCCATGCTCAAGATCTTCGGCGGCATCATGGCGCTGGCGACCCTGATCCTCTGGCTGCAGTGAGGCGGCTGGGGGGCCGGGGTCAGGGCACCGACGCCTCGCGCTCGAAGTTCCAGGCCTGCACCGCCCCGGTCGCCAGGTCCACCGACACCAGGTGCGCCTCGCGCGTGCTCATGTGCTCGACCTCGGCCTCGAGATCGCCCACCGCCACCAGGTGGCCGCCCACCACCCAGGTCCGCACCGGGTTGGCGATGCCGCTTTCGCTCAGCGGCAGTTCGGCGCGCCAGACCGGGGTGAGCCTTGCGTCCAGTCGCGTCAGCGCCAGCCGGCCCTTGCTGTCGATGCGGGTGCGGTGCCAGACGGCGACGCCGGCGGGATCCTCCAGCCGCAGCGGCTCGTCGCGCTGGCCCAGTTTCAGGAAGCGGCCGTTGAGGAACGCCGGCGCCCCGGGCAGCGGCGTCAAGCTGCCTATGCGCTGGAATCGTTCTTCGAACCGTTCGGCTTCCACGACATCGACCCGCCAGAAGCCGCGCCGCGACTGCGGACCTTCGTCGAGGATGCTGTAGGGATATTCCAGGTGGTCGCCGAAGCTGTCTGCGGCCGCGTCGGCCGCTTCCTTTTCCGTGTACAGGCCCAGCCACTGCCCGCCCAGTTCGATCAGGCGCAGCGGCGCCGGCATCAGCGGCCGCGTGGGCACGATCACCGGCATGCCGTTGGGCTTGAGCGCGGGGGCCGCCACCTGTTCGGGCGTGGCCACGTAGGGCGCCGCGACGGCCTCGTCGCCGCGCACGACGAAACGGCGCGCGTCGGCGCTCGTGAACACCAGGCCCTGGTCGAAGCCGTAGTGGCTGGCGTCCGCCGGCAGCAAGCCCTGCAGCTCCGGATTGCGCTGCTCGATCGTCTCCGCGTTGGCGACGACGCCGCCGTCGGCCACCCTCACCGCCACCGGTTCGCCGCCCAGCAGCAGCCAGACGCGCTCGCCCTCCTGGCCCAGCAGGCGGCCGTCCACCGCCGAGCCGATCACCCGCGACGGGCCGCGCCCGCCGGCCTTGGGATCGCCGATCGTCCACAGGCGCTTGCTCCACAGCGGCCGCGCCGTAACCGGGTCGAAGGCCCTGACCTCGAAGTGGAAGAAGGTGTCCTCGCGCCAGCCGCTGCTGCGGCGCGTGCCCACGCTCACCTGGCGCTCCTCCTCCTGCTTGGTCAGCACCCACAGCCGCGGCTGCTCGCCCTCGGCCACCATCGCCGGCGGCCCCTGGGTTTCCGGCGGCAGGAAGCGGCTGCTGGAGCAGGCCGGAAGGCACAACAGGGCGGCAAGCACCAGGAAGCCGCCGGCGCCACGTATCAGTCGCTGCATCGAGGGATCTCCGGAAGCGGCGGGCGATCGCCGCACCGCAAGGCTAACGGACTGCGGCCCGCGGATCGGCCTCAGCGCGCCAGGCACTGGCGGTAGCGGCCGTCGACGCGGGTCGCGAACCAGGCGGTGGTGAGTTCGCGGGTGATCTTCGGGCTTTCGAGCCGGATGCCCGGGATCATCTCGCGCGGCAGCGGCTTGCCGGCCCGGGCCTCGGCCAGTTCGAACACGCGGCGGAACAGCGGCGACTGGTTGAAGCGCAGCTCGCCGCCCTGCGCCAGCGCGCGGCGGATCGCGCGTTCATCCATCGCCAGCGACGCCGACAGGCTGCGCAGCGCACGTTCGGTTTCGCCGGGTTCGCCGAGGTCGGCGCCGGGCGTCAGCAGGTCGCCGTCGAGCGCGATGCGGCGACCGCTGGCGATGGCCACGGCGTTCTGGAAGGCGGCATTGCGGCTGGCGTACCAGCCGGCGTTGAAGTCGGCGAAACGGTGCACCTTGCGGGTATAGGGGGTTTCGTAGCCCAGCAGGTGGGCGATGCCGAAGTACATGCCGCCGCGGCGCGTGAACACCTCATGGCGGATGCTGGTGGCGACCGGATACGGATAATCCTGCGCGTGCGCCTCGGCGAAGGCGATCGAGACCTGCATCGGGCCGCCGGTCTGCACCGGGTTGCGGCCGGCCAGCAGGCGCCGCCCCAGCGGCACGCGGCCGATCAGGTCTTCGTAAAGTTCGCTCAGCTCGCGCTCGGTGCGCACCCGCGACAGGCGCTCCTCGTAGCTGCGGCCGTCGCCGGACTTGAGCTTCAGCGCGGCGTTGAGCGCGAACTTCGGGATGTGCAGGTCGGCGGCGCGGCGTTCGATCTCACGCCGCGAGATCGCCGCCAGGTTGGCCACCGCCGGGTCGGACTGGTAGCCCGACTCCTGTTCCAGCACCGCCAGCACCGCGCAGATGTTCTCGGGCATCGGGTCGATGCCCTGGGCCTCGAACGCGACCTGGATGTCGGTGGCCCAGCCGGCGCGGTCGGCCACGGCGCCGGGAATGCGCCGGGCGATGTCGGCGCGCACCTGCTCAGGCGTCGGACCCGGCGGCGTGGTGGCGCAGGCCGCGAGCAGGGCCAGCGCCAGCCAGGCGCCGACCCGCGGCAGGGCGCGCGCCCCCGCGGCGCCGCGGGATCCGGCGCGCGGCGCCTCAGCCACCGTGCGCCAGCGCGTAGTCGATGGCGGCGCAGACCGCGGCCGCCTGGGCGCGGTTGCACTGTTCGGGCGTGGCGCGCGGGCTGTCGGGGTAGACCTCGGTGGTGGTCTTGAACGGCGCCTCCGTGATGCCGGCGCACAGCCCGAGCTGGCGCAGCGGGTAGCGGATGACGCCGTGCGCGACCACCGGCGACCCGATGATCTCGCCCTTGGCGTCCGGCGGCGCGATGTGCGTCACCTTCGCCACGGCCTCGATGATCGCCTGCTGGAAGTCCGGCTGCGGCGCCTCGGTGTCGTCCACCAGGTAGAAGCCGTCGGGAATGCCGTCGGGTTCGAAGGCCTTGCCGTCGCGGGCGCAGAGTGCCGGGCGGAACTCGGACTCGTCGCTGTCGGTGGTCTCGTGCAGGTCGATGTGCATGCGCACTTTGGTGCGCAGCGGCTCGAGCAGGCGCCAGAGCGCGGCGGATTCGCCGGCCGGGCTGTCGGCGCGGAAGGAGCGGTTCGGGTCGATGGCGTCGGCGTTCCAGCGGTGGATGCGCTCGTAGGCCCAGGGGCTGATGCAGGGCGTGACCAGCAGGTTGGCCCGGCCGGCGTAGGCGTCGGCGTGCTGGTCGAGGAAAAGCAGCGCGCCGTGCACGCCGCTGGTTTCGTAGCCATGCACGCCGCCGGTGACCAGCATCAGCGGCAGTTCGTCGCGCCAGTCGCGGCTGCGCAGCGCGAACAGCGGGTAGCGGCCGTCGGCGCCGTAGTCGAGTTCGCCGTATTGCTGCACGTCGAAGCGCGAACGCAGCGCGTCGACCGCGCGGAGCACATCCTCGGAATAATCGCGCTGCTTGCGCTGGCGCGCGCGCCACTGGGCTTTTTCGGCGGCGCCCCAGGGAACGCCCGGGGTGCCGATGGGATAGGACGGGGACAGGTTCATGCACGGGCCTCGCGTGGGGAGCGGCCATGCTAGCGCAGGCCCCGTGTGCCGATCAGTGCACGGCGTACACCTTGCCGGTTTCCCCGCCCTCGACTGAACGTGCGTAGCCCAGCGCCACCCGCGCGCCCGGCACCGGCTGGAAGCCGCGGAAGAACGGGCCCAGGTCCGGCATCGATTCCACCAGCACGCCGGGGCTGACCGCATTGATCCGCAGCCCGCGCGGCAGTTCGACCGACGCCGCGCGCACGAAACCTTCGATGCCGCCGTTGGCCAGGCTGGCGGCGGCGCCGTAGGCCACCGGGTCGTGGTTGAGCACGCCGCTGGTCAGGGTGATCGAACCGCCGTCGCGCAGGAAGGCCTGGCCGACCAGCGTCAGGTTCACCTGGCCCATCAGCTTGTTGTCCAGGCTGTAGCGCCACTGCTCCGGCGTCAGCTCCAGCAGCGGCGCCCAGCCCACCTGCCCGGCCGCCGACACGATCGCGTCCACCGTGCCCAGGCGCGCGAGGGCCGCGCGCAGGCTGGCCGGATCGGCCAGGTCCAGGGCCAGGTCGGCGCCCTTCCGGCCGGCGCTGACGATCTCGTGCCGGCCGCCCAACTCCGCCGCCACCGCGCGGCCCACGGTGCCCAGGGCACCCACCAGGAGGATCTTCATTGTTTGTCTCCGAATCGACCGGATTGGTCGCCGGGAACAATCTAATGACGGAGCGCACTGGCATCATCGGCCAGGAAGTGGCTAGTCTGTTTCCCCATGGAAACACCCAGCCAACGTTTTCCCCAGGCCCTGGCCCTGCTGGCCGTGGCCGAGGCCGGCGGTTTCACCCGGGCCGCCGAGCGCCTGGGCCTGTCCAAAGCCCAGGTGAGCAAGCAGGTCAGCGCGCTGGAAGCGGCCCTGGGCGTGAAGCTGCTGCACCGCACGACCCGGCGCGTGGCGCTGACCGACGCCGGCCGGCTCTATCTCGACTTCGCCCGCCAGGCCCGGCATGCGCTCGACGACGGCGACCGCGCCGTATCGGCCGTGCGCACCGAAGTGGACGGCCTGCTGCGCCTCACCGCGCCGACCTCGTTCGGCGACGGCTTCCTGGCCGACCTGCTGGCCGACTTCCGCGCGCGACATCCCGCGGTCCGCCTGGACGTCGACCTGTCCATCGGCACCCGCGACCTGGTGGGCGAAGGCTACGACTTCGCCCTCCGCATGGCGCGCACGCTCGACCCGGCCCTGGTGGCGCGGCCGCTGGGCGTGATGCGCGAGATCGTCGTCGCCAGCCCCGACTACCTCGCGCGGCGGGCGCCGCAGGGCATCCAGGCGCCGGGGCAGCTGTCGGCGCTGGAGGCGCTGCGCAACAACCACTTCCACGACGAGGGCCGCTGGCTGCTGCAGCGCGGCGGCGAATCGATCGCCGTGCCGGTGCAGGGCGGCTTGGCCATCAACCACTTCGTCGGCATCCGCCGCGCGGTGCTGCGCGGCCAGGGCATCGCCCGCCTGCCGCGCTACCTGGTCAGCGACGAGATCGCGCGCGGCGGCCTGGTGCACCTGCTTCCCGAATGGCAGCTGCCGCCGACGCCGGTGGCGCTGGTGTATCCGAGCCGCAAGCACCTGCCGCAGCGCTCGCAGGTATTCCGCGACTTCGTCGTGGACTGGATCGCCCGGGCCGGCGTGCTGGACTAGCCGGCGATCCGGGCGACACCGCCTCCGGCTGGCGCGCACGCCGCACGCCCTGGCGCATCGCCGGCGCGGTCTCGCCCGGCTTGCGCGTTTAATGGGCAAACCCCTCGGAGCCCGCCGCCATGACGACCCGGATCGCACTGCTGGCCCTTCTGATGCCCGCAGTCGCCTTTTCCGCCACCCCCTGCCCCGGCGATGCGACCCCGATGCACGCCGCGGTCGCCACGCACGCGGGCGCCGCCAAGGTGCCGGCATCGGGCCAGGACGCCGACGAAGCGGCGGTGCGGATTCCGCTGCAGGCCTACCTCGACGGCCATGCCACCGGTGAGAGCCGGCACTTCGAGCGCGCCTTCGCCGCCGACGCCTGGCTGATGGGCCTGCGGGACGGCAAGTACCGGCAGTGGCCGGCGCGCGACTACATCGCCGTGTCGTCCAGCGGCCGCGTGCCGGCCGACGAAGCGCAGCGGCGCCGCACGATCCGCCAGGTGACGGTCACCGGCGATGTCGCCACCGCGGTGATCGAGCTCGACTACCCCGACATGAAGGCGCTGGACCACATGAGCCTGCTCAAGCGCGACGGCGAATGGCGGATCGTGGCCAAGGTCTACGAGGCCGTGACACCCGCCGAAGCGCGCTGACCGGAGCAGCTAGCGACTGGCGTCCGCGGACCGCGCCGCCGCCTCGATCTTCGCCACGTCCAGCTTGTGCATGTCGAGGAAACAGCGGGTGATGCGATCCACCAGGGCGGCATCGCCGGACGTCATGTAGTCGCCCAGCACCGCAGGCGTGACCTGCCAGGAAAGGCCGAAGCGGTCCTTGCACCAGCCGCACTGCTCCGCCTCCGGCACGCTGGAGAGCCGGGACCAGTAGCGGTCGATCTCGGCCTGGTCGCGGCAGGTGACGACGAAGGACACCGCCTCGTTGAAACCGAAGGCGTGCATGCGGCCGCTGTCCATCGCCGCGAACCAGGTCGGGCCGAGGCGGAAGTCGGTGAACATGGTCCGGCTGTCGGCATCCGGCGCCGCGCCGTCCGGATAGGGAATGCTCGCACCCTCCAGCGAATCGTCGAAAACGCTGCGGTAGAAGCGCCCCGCCTCGTCGGCGCGTCCGGTGGCGTCGCGCGTGAACATCAGGGCGGGCACGATCGGCGCCCTCGGTTCGGCGGCGCCGCCGGCCAGCATCAGCTGCCACGACAGCCCGAAACGATCCTGCACCCAGCCGTAGCGCGGACTGAAGGGATAGGCATCGAGCGGCATCAGGGCCTGGCCGCCGTCCATCAGCGCCGCCCAGGTGCGGTCCATCCGCTCACGCGCACCGGGTTCGCGCGAGGCGTCGAAGTTGACGATGAAGGACACCGACGGGTTGAACTTGAACAGCGGCCCGGCGCTGATCGCCATGAAGGGCTGGCCGTGGAGGTGGAACTGCACCACGTCGCAATCGCCCGAGGGCGTGTCGCGCAGGGTGACCAGGGAGTCCACGCCCGAATCGGGAAACAGCGCGCTGTAGAACTGCGCGGCTTCACGCGCCTGGGTGTCGAACCACAGGTGCGGCGTGATCGGCTTGACGAGGGACATAGCGGGATGCCTCCGATGCGTGGGTCGAGCCGCAGACCCTAACATCGGCACGGGGCCGAAAAAGGCCGGGGAATGAAGTCCAATACCTGTTCCCGCCCCGTGCCGGCGCCGGCGGCGTTACCCTCGGGGCTCCCCCCACCGCAGGAGACGGACATGAGTTATGTCGACGGTTACGTGATCGCCGTTCCGACGGCCAACCGGCAGGCCTTCATCGACTACGCGCGCGATTTCGATCCCATGTTCATTCAACTCGGGGCCCTGCGCGTCTACGAGTGCTGGGGCGACGAGGTCCCGGCCGGCAAGCACACCGACTTCCAGCGCGCCGTCCAGGCCACGGCCGATGAGACGATCGTGTTTTCCTGGGTCGAATGGCCCGACAAGGCCACCCGTGACGCCGCCATGAAAAAGATGATGGACGACCCGCGCATGGACCCGAAGAAAAACCCGCCCCCCTTCGACGGCCTGCGCATGATCTACGGCGGGTTCACGCCGGTGGTCGTGCTGAAGTAGCCGTCGCGCGCCGCACCGGTCCTCTCCCGCGTCGGGAGAGGACCGGAGCAGCGATTACTTCTTTTCTTCGGGCTTGCTGACGAACTTCTGCAGCAGCTTCTTGCCCTCGGGCGACTGCGCCAGGCCCTCGAGCATGGATGCGACGGCGGTGCCTCCGTCGGCCGAGAACAGGTCCATCACGCCGGTGAGGCCCTTGCCGGGCGTGCCGGCGTTGGAGATCACCTTCACGTCGGCGGACTTCAGCGCCTCGGCCTGGGCCATGCCCACGGCCTGGGCGGCCTCGATGTTGCGGATGCCCAGCAGGTATTCCTGGTAACCCTTGTCGCTGCCGATCTTCTCGGCCAGCTTGATCTGCGCGTCCACCGGCGCCATCAGGATCGCGGTTTCGGCCTGGCCCTTGGCGTTGCCCTCGGCCGCGATGCCCTCGGCGTTGCGCTTGGCGGCCTCGAGCTGGCCTTCGGCGGTCAGCACGGTCTGCTGCTTGTGGCCTTCGGCGGAAACGATGGCTACCTGCTTGGCGGCTTCGGCGCTGACCACCGACACCTGGCGGGCGGCGTCGGCCTCGACGATGGCCACGTCCTTGGCCTGGGCCGCGGCGATCACGGCGGCCTCGCGGGTGATCTCGGCGTTGCGCACGGTCTTGACCTGCACCACGTCCATTTCCTTGGCCGCGGTCTCGCGCTGCTGCACCTTCACCTGCTGCGCGGCCTGCTCGTTGGCCACGCCCACGTTCTTGTCCTTCTCGGCGGTGCGCAGGCCCACCTGTTCGGCGGCCAGCTGGCGCGACATCTCGATCTCGCGCTTGGCGGCGATCTCGGCCATCTCGGCCTGGCGGGTGTTGTCGGCCACCACCAGGCGCGACTCGCGCTCGATGCCCGAGGTGCGCTTGGCCATGATGTTGTGGATGACGTCGCTGTCCTTGGTGTCGCGGATGTCCATCAGCTCGATGTTCTTGATCGCCTCCACGCCCCAGCCGCCCAGCTGCGGCTGCACCTCCTTGGTGAAGGCCTCGCCGAAGCGGCTGCGGTCGAGCATGATCTGGTCGATCTCGTGCGCGGCCAGCACAGTGCGCACCGAGCCCTGAACGATCGCGGTCAGCTGCTCCTTCAGCTCCTCGAACGAGGCCACGCGCTGCGCGGCGGTGTTGGAGTCGGAGATCCGGAAGAAGGCCATCACGTGCACCAGGAAGGGCACGCGCTCCTTGTCGTAGGCCGCGTAGTCGGGCAGGTCGATGGAGAAGTTCGACACCGGCAGCGTGACCCGGGTCAGGCCGATCATCGGCAGGCGCGACGGCCACTCGTAATACGTGTTGCTGGCGAAGCCCTTGCCGTAGGACACGGTGTTGTTCCGCGTCTGCACGATGTGCACTTCGTTCACCGGCACCACGCGGCGCAGGGCGATGACCCAGAAAAACAGCAGGGCGGCGAAGATGGCGACGACGGCGCCAACGGCGACGATCACGAGGGAGGTGCCGAACATGGGGTTTTCCGGGGGCAAGGTAAGGAAGCCGCAGTATAGGGAGGGCCCGGGTCGAAAAGACCATCGCCCGGGTCGGCCACCGCCCCGGGAGGCAAGCCCGGCTAACGCGACCCGGATTCGCTGCCGGGCCGCCAGCCGCTCCTGGCCAGGAAACCCTGAGGGTCGGTCATTTCCAGGATGGCCCGAAGCGCCTGGCGCTTGTCCGGCGCCTGCTCGTAGTAGGCCTTCACGATCCGGTAGCCCACCCAATAGCCGAGATCGGCGGGGGCGTCGGGCGTGCTGTTGTACAGCCAGTCGGACAGATCGGTCTTGCCGGCGTCCGCCGCGAACGCCGTCTCGATGTCTGGCTCGCGTCCCGCCACCAGCGCGGCCATGTAGGCATAGGCGACGTCGCCGGTCGTCAGCTCGGTGATGAACTCCGCCGCGCCCTCCTCCAGCGAAGCGGCGAGCACGGTCACGTCCGCCGCCTCCGAAAACGCCACGGCCTGCTGCACGTGGACGAATTCGTGCACGATCACCCGCACGAACCGGTCTTCGATGTCGGGGTTGATCCAGGCATTGGCGCACAGGGCCTCCAGGCCGATCTGCACGCCGGTGTCGCGGCCGCCCACTCCCACCGGCTTGCCCCGGCCCACCGCGACCGTGATCGGCGGGAACCGCGCCTCCGGATAAAGGTGCTGCAGCTCGCCGAGTGCGGCGGCCAGCCGCTGGCGGACCCGCGGCAGGGCCTCGGCGCACGACCTGGCCTGCGCGTACATGTCGGGCCGCTCGGTGATGGCCTTGGCCATCGATTCCCCGGTGACCCTGCGCAGGCGCGCGAGCGTGCGCAGCCCAACCGAACCGCCGTCGATGTAATCGCGCTGCAGCACCTCGGCCGCCGGCCGTCCGCCCGCGCGGTCGTAGATCGCGTAGAAGCGGTCCACGTCGCTGGTCTCGATGACGGGCACCGGGACATCACCTGCGGCCGCTGCAACATTTCCGGTTGGCCCCAGGCCCATGGCGACCGCGAGAACGACGACCATCCAATTCTTGCCAAAGGTATTCATCAGCTGCTCCACCCGTGCTCGTCGACGGTCGATGCCCGCCAGGCCGGGTCCCGGCAAGTTTCTCATTCACCGTCCCGGCCCTGGCCCGCCGCGAGGTAATCGATCCGCTCCGATTCGTCGCCTGCGGCAGGCCACGCGGCGGGTCCCCGCCATGTCCGTGCCGTTCCGGACTTCCCGTTTACGATGTGACCACCGCCCGCCCCAAGGACCCGCCGATGCGCCGCCTGTCCGCCCTGCTCTGCCTGCTGCTCGCCTCCACCGTGCTGGCCGACGCCACCGAGCCCACCCGCGACATCGACGGCGCCAGGGACCCGGCCTGGCTCAAGCGCTACGAGGGCAGCTTCATCGTCAGCCACGAACACCGCGGCTTCGACGCCGTGGTCTTTCCGGCAGCCCATCTGGAACGCGTTCCGGACCAGACCGACGCCCACAACAACAATGTCTTCCGCGCCCGGACCAACCGCGAGGTCGAGGGCGAATACACCCGCCTGCTCTACATCGCCCCGGCCGGCCGCTCGCCGCTGGAAGTGCTGCGCAACTACCGCGACATGATCGCCGAAGCCGGCGGCAAGGACATTTACCGCTGCAGCAACACCGACTGCGGCGGCGACCTCAACGGCAACGACCACGGCGGCGGCAACCAGGGCCTGATCGAACAGATCTACCCGCAGGCCCGGCGCACGGACGCCAACTTCAGCAACGGCTGGTGCGCCAGCGGCGCCACCCCGCGCGAACAGCACTACGTGCTGGCCACCCTGCCCGACGGCAGCGGCGGCGAACGCACCCTGGGCATCATCGCCTTCCAGGTCGGCGACCGGACCTACTGCGACGCGCTGGAGGGCCGCACCGCGGTGCTGGTGGTCGCGGTCTCGCCCAAGGCGATGGAGCGCAGGATGGTGACGGTGACCTCGGACCAGATGGCGAAGGCGCTGGACAGCGCCGGCCACATCGCCCTTTACGGCATCCAGTTCGACACCAACAAGTCCACGCTCAAGCCGGCCTCGGTGGACACCATCGCCCAGATCGCCAAGCTGATGCAGGACCAGCCGGCCCTGGCGCTGGACGTGGTCGGCCACACCGACAACGTCGGCGACGCGGCGGCGAACCTGAAGCTGTCGCAGCGCCGCGCCGACGCGGTGGTGACCTCGCTGGTGGAAGACCACGGCATCGCCGAGGTGCGGCTCACCGCCCGCGGCGAAGGCATGGCCAAGCCGGTGGCGGACAACGCGACCGAGGAAGGCCGCGCCAGGAACCGGCGGGTGGAGCTGGTGAAGCGCTGACTCCGCGCCATTGATCTTCCGGAACGGCCGCCTTCGGGCGGCCTTCTTTTTGGGTCGGTGCACCGCCCGGCAGGCCCCGGCGGCCCGCGGCACCGGCGCCCCCTGCCCCCGTGACCTCCGGCAGGGTTGTATCGTTTTTCGATATGGTTATTATCGTTCAACGATACCAAGGAGACTCCTTGCATGAACCGCACCGCCAGCCGCGCCCTCGCCGTTTCGCGCCCCCTGCTGCAGATCCTCACCGTGGCAAATTGGGTCTACGCGGCGGGAATCACCGCCCTGCTGGTGAGCAGCTTCTTCCGCGCCGACTGGCCCTGGGTGCCGCTGGGCCTGGAGGTCGAAGGCCCGGACAGCACCATTCCCTCGGCGCTGCGCACGGTGATGGCGCTGGGCCTGGTCGGCTCGGCGCTTGTGCATACGATCCTGCGGCGGCTGGTGGCCATCATCGACACCGTGCGCGCCGGCGATCCTTTCGTGGCCGACAACGCCATGCGCCTGCAGTCGATCGCCAGGCGCCTGGTGGGCATCGAAGTGCTGCGCCTGGCCGTTCACCTGGTCTACGAGAACTTCGCGCGCCAGGGCACGCCGCTGGACCTGGGCGAAGCCTTCGCGCTGACGCCGTGGCTGGCCGTGCTGCTGCTGTTCGTGCTGGCCGGCGTCTTCAGCCAGGGCACGCGCCTGCGCAGCGACCTGGAAGGGACGGTGTGACATGGCGATCACCGTGCGCCTGGACGAACTGCTGCACGCGCGCCGCATGACCCTGACCGAACTGGCGGCGCGCGTGGACATCACGGTGGCCAACCTGTCGATCCTGAAAACGGGCAAGGCCAAGGCCATCCGCTTCTCCACGCTCGAAGCCATCTGCACCGCGCTGGCCTGCCAGCCCGGCGACCTGCTGGCGCACGACCCCTCCCTGCCCGCGGAGCAATGATCATGGACCTGGCCTACCCGTTCCGATCCGATCCGCAGCGCCACGAAGGCGTGCGCCCCGTGCAGATCTGGGGCCTGCGGCTGTTCTACCTGCTGATGCTGTTGCTGGTGGCGCCCCAGGCCTGGGGTGTGCTGCTGGGCCACACGGGCCAATGGGATCCGCTGCACGCGGTGGCCTGGGCCGTGTGGGCGACCTATCCCACGCTGGCGGTATTCGCCTTGTTCCAGCCGCTGCGCTGGCTGCCGCTGATGCTCTTCACCCTGGGCTACAAGACGGTGTTCCTGGCCGTCGTCGCGATCCCGCTGTGGACGGCGGGCACGATGCAAGGCTCGAGCGTGCAGCCCGTCGCCGAATCCTTCCTCGCGTTGCCACTGCTGGCGCTGGTGGTGCCTTGGGCCTATGTGTGGCGGACCTATGTGCGCGGCCCGGACCTGGTCGGCACCCGAACCAGCGGAAGCCTCCCCACGGCTCCCGGAGCATGACGAAAGTCGTTGTGCCACACGCCCCGGGTCGGACGGTGCGGGTGTCGGCACAATCGCGCCTCCCGACCTCCGGATCCCTGCCGATGTCTCTCGCTGCCCCGCTGCTGTTCACCCTGGCCGTCGCCACCGGCAATGCCGCGCCGCATCAACCCGGCGACCCGGGCCCGGCCGAACCTGCGCGCACCGGCGCGGACTGGGTGTCCGCCGCCGCCAACGACTACAACCTGTCGCTGACCGCCGACGGCCGCCGGCTGGTGTTCGGCCGCTCGCCCACCGGGAATTTCGAGGACGCCCAGGTGTTGATGGCGACGCGGACGGAAAAGGGATGGTCGGCGCCCGTGCCGGTGTTCGCGCCGCGCCCCGGTGGCCGCGATTCCGATCCGTGGCTGACGCCGGACGGAGACTGGCTGTACTTCGTTTCAGATCGGCCCGCCCCCGATCGGGCCGCGGACCGCAAGGACCTGGATCTGTGGCGCGCGCCCATCGTCGATGGCCGTGTCGGAACCCCGGAACACCTGGCCGCGGCCTCCAGCCCGGGCGAAGAGCTCGGCCCCGAGCTGCACGACGGCGGGCTGGTGTTCAACAGCACGCGCACCGGCGGGCCCGCGCCGCTGGCGCTGTACCGCGCTCCGGCGCGGGACGCGGGCATCGGCCCCGCCGTCGCGCTGCCGGCGCCGTTCAACGACGGCCGCGTGCAGGGCGACCTGAGCTTCTCGCCGGATGGAAACACGGCGCTGTTCTGGAGCGTGCGCGGCGACGTGCGCGAGCCGGACCTGTTCGCGGTGCAGCGCCGCGGCGACGGCTGGTCGCCGGCGGTGCGGCTGCCGGCGCCGTTCAATGCCCCTGGCATGGACTTCACGCCGGCCTTCAGCGCCGATGGCCGCACGCTTTACTGGGCCAGCCAGCGCGGCAGCACCGATGGCAATGCCGACGTCCTGGCGATTTCGGCCGACGTGCTGGCGCAGGCCCTCAAGGCCGCCGCCAGCCCCTGAGCCAAAGCTCAGCGTTCGTCCAGCGCGTGGTGGATCAGCACCACGCACTGGGAGGCGAACAGCATCTTCCGGCCCAGCGCGATCTTCTTCGCGCCCAGGCGGTCGAGCGTGTGGAAGGTGTTCTTCGGCATCGGGATGTGGTCGGTGAGCAGGAAACACGGGCTGCCGTCGAAGGCCTGGTCACGGATCGGCGTGCCTTTCGGGTCCATCACGAACAGCTGGTGGTCGGCGGCCAGTTCCTGCACCAGCCGCTCGAAGGCGACCGTGCGCACCGTGACGCCGGATTCCACCGGCCGCGTCTCTTCCTTGCCCATGCCGCGCGAGGCGTCCAGCGCGGCCGCCACCTTGCCCAGCAGCGCGCGTTCGTCGAAGCCGCCGATGTCGTGCATGGCGTTGGCTTCGAAGCGGATCGTGCGCGAATAGTCCTGTGTGCTTTCCAGCACCAGGTAGACCACCACGTCGGCCCGGTGCGACTGGGCGACGAAGATGGCGTTCATCAGCGTATGCGCCAGGATTTCCGGGTGGGCGTCCTGGCCGATGGCGGCCAGCAGCTTCTGGGCATCGGTGGGCGCCGCACGGGCCCGTAGCACGAAAGTTCGCATGGGCCTCCTGGCCGGTGATCGCCGCGCGGCGAGCAGGCGGCCTGCCGATTGTCGCCGCGCCCCGCAGCGGACGCCAGCGGGCCCGTGGCCTCAGCGGCGTCCCGAAGCGGCGTCCGCTGCCGCCAGCACCCGCAGGAAATTGCCGCCGGCCAGCTTGGCCAGGTCCTCGTCGCGCCAGCCCCGGCGCGCCAACTCCGCCAGCAGCCTCGGATAGCTGGCCACGTCGTCCAGGCCGGTGACGGTGAAGGCGATGCCGTCGAAATCGGCCCCCAGTCCCACGTGGTCCACGCCGGCGACGTCGCGGATATGTTCGACATGATCCGCAATGTCCGAGGCGGTGACCCGCGGCGGCGGATTCGCCTGCTCCCAGGCCTGCATTTCCGGCCCCGCCTTGCCGCGGTCGCCACCGTGCCGCGCAAGCAGCGACTCCCAGTGGCTGTCGCCGCGCTGCATCCAGTCGGCGAAATCCTCGCGGGCGAAATAGGGAACGAAGCCGACCATCACCACGCCGCCATTCGCCGGCAGCCGCCGCAGCACGTCATCGGGCACGTTGCGCGGCAGGTCGGCCAACGCCGCGGCGTTGGAATGGCTGAAGATCACCGGCTGGCGGGCGATGTCGAGCACGTCACGCGCGGTTTCCGCGGAGGCGTGCGACAGATCCACCAGCATTCCGTGGCGCTCCATCCATCCGACCATGGCCACGCCTGCGGGCGAAAGCCCGGCATGTTTGGCGGGACCGGCGTGGCCATCGGCGAATTCGGTCGGCCCGTCATAGGCCAGGATGTTGGCGCGTACGCCCTCGGCGACCAGGCGCTCCACCGTGGCCTCGTCGGCGCCCAGCCGGCCGGGGTGTTCGAGCGCCAGCAGCAGGGCGATGCGGCCTTCGGCGTGGATCCTCCGCACATCGGCGGTCGTGCCGGCGATGGCCAGGTCGCGGGGATAACGCGCCGCAATGGCGCGCACAAAGGCCAGGCCTTTCAGCGTGCCCGCCAGGTCGGTTTCTTCATTGCGCCAGCCCGCGTTGATCAGCTGCCCGCCTACCCCTCCTTTGCGCCAGCGGGCGATATCGGTGTGGCCGGCCGCGCCGGCGCCAAGGTCGTACGCTTCCGGACCGCGCGGGCATGCCTGGCCGCAGTAGTGGAAATGGATGACCAGGTCGTTGTGCCCGTCCACCAGCGGCTGCGCCTGCAGCAGGCGGCTGATGCGGGCCTCGACATCCGCGACCGGTGGCGGCTCGGGGGCGGGACCGCCACGGGAGGCGCAGGCGGCAAGAAACAGCAGCAGGCAGGCCGATCCGACACGCAGGGACATGGCAGGCTCTCCGGGGAACTGGTTCATACAACGGCAGCCGCGCGGTCATCCGGTCGCCTGGCGTCCCCTAGCATGCCCGGTCAACGGCGCCCCCGCTTCCGTCCCGCCCGCACATGACCGCACCGACGCGGGGCGATAGGCTGGCGCGACCCTTCCGCGGAGACCCGCCATGACCCCGAAGAACACGCTCTGCCTCTGGTACGACCGCGACGCGCTGGAAGCCGCCACCTTCTACGCCAGCATCTTCCCCGACAGCGCCGTGAAAGCCGTGCACCACGCCCCCAGCGACTACCCGTCCGGCAAGGCCGGCGACGTGCTGA
>CBFGOZ010000006.1:0-30208 GCA_965650505.1 uncultured Arenimonas sp. | reverse complement strand
TCCCAGCGCACGCGCGAGCCGAATTCGTGGCCGGCGAAGGTCCAGTTCGACTCGCCCTGGTTCACCAGCCAGGCGAACGGCGGCCGGAAGCCGCTGAGTGTGTAGGCGTGGCGCACCGGCGGGTCGTGCGCGGTGATGCGTTCGCTGAGCACACTGCCGTCGGAATTGTGCACGCGGCGCTGGCTGCCGACCGCGAGCGGGGCGTGCAGGCGGATGCCGCGCACCGCCGGGATAGGGCCGAAACCGGTGAAAAACCCCGGGAAACGATCGGGGTCGGTGGCGAGGGCGAAGGCCACTTCGGGCGTGCAGGGCAGGCTGCGTTCGGCGGAACAGGTCACGGGCATGTGCCGATTTTGGCCGCTGCGTATGGTGGCTGTCCACGCCGCGCGCACCCTACGCCGGCGTAGGCTGCCGACGCAGCGGTCGCGCCGCCGGCCTACACTCGGCGCATGAGCCTGCTCGCCATCCTGCTGACGCTGTCCCCGGCGCCCGCGCCGCCGGCCGCCACGCGCACGGTCTGGCGCTGCAGCCGCGACGGCAGCATCAGCCTGGCGACCGCGCCCGAACCCGGCTCGCGCTGCAAGGCCATCACCTTCGACGCCAACAGCCCGAAACTGCCCGACCTGTGGGGCGTGCCGGGCGCGCAGCGCGGCGTGCTGTACCAGCGCCAGCAGGACGGCCGCACGGTCTACAGCACGCGCGAACTGCCGGGCTCGACCCGGGTGCTGGCGTTTTCGGTGCCGGCGCCGCCGGGCTCGCCCGCGCACGCCGGCCTGGCCGACCCCGGCCCGCCGCGCCGCGACGTGTTCGTGACCGAGTTCCGCGCCGCCGCGCGCCTGACCGGCGTGGACGAAGCCTGGCTGCGCGCCATCGCCCATGTCGAAAGCGGCTACGACTCCGCGGCCGTGTCGCCCAAGGGCGCGCAGGGCGTGATGCAGCTGATGCCCGACACCGCGGCCGCCTACGAAGTCACCGATCCCTTCGATCCCAACCAGTCCATCCAGGCCGGCGCCCGCTACCTGGCCGACCTGATGCGCCTGTTCCCCGGCGACCTGGCGCGGGTGGCGGCGGCCTACAACGCCGGCGTCGGCGCCGTGCAGGAACACCGCGGCATCCCGCCCTACGCCGAAACCCGCGACTACGTGGCCAAGGTGATGGCGCTGCACGCGCGCTACCGCGGCGACAAGGCCCCGGCGCGCTGAGGCGCGGGGCTCAGACGGCGGCTTCGGTGCGGCCGCGGCCGCGGGTCTTGGCCAGGTACAGCGCCTCGTCGGCGCGGTGGAGCGTCTCGGCGATGCTCTCGCCCGGCCGGTGTTCGGCCACGCCGGCGGAGAAGTTCGCCTGCAGCGGCCCGGCCACGGTGTCGAAGGGCGCGGCGACCACGCGGTCGCGGATGCGTTCGATGCAGACCCGGGCGCCGGCCAGCGGCGTGTGCGGCATCACCAGCAGGAACTCCTCGCCGCCGTAGCGGCCGAAGGTGGTGTCCACGTCCTGGCGGCCCAGCCAGTCGATCTTGCGCGCCGAGGACAGCATGCGCTCGGTGAAGCCGCGCAGCACGTCGTCGCCGGCGCCATGGCCATGGCTGTCGTTGATGCGCTTGAAGTGGTCCAGGTCGATGATGCAGACCGTGAAGACGTGGCCGAAGCGGTCGGCGCGCTCCTTCTCGCGGCCCAGGATGTCCATCAGGTGCCGGCGGTTGAAGGCGCCGGTGAGCTCGTCGTGCGCGACCAGGGCGCGCAGGCGCGCCATCGCCTCGGCCAGTTCGGCATTGCGGTGTTTCAGGTCGCCGCGCAGGCGCGCCACGTAGCCGCCCAGCAGGGCCATCCAGAGCATGATCATCGCCAGCGTCAGCAGGCGCAGCAGCTCCAGCCGCCAGGCGGGATCGTCGGCGGGCACGTCATGGAACTCCCAGCTCACCAACAGGCCGTAGCCGGCCACCGCGGCCGTGCCCAGCAGCAGGAACTGGCGCCGGCGCAGGCCGAACACGCCGAAGAACAGCGCCGCGAAGAACAGCATCAGCAGCACGCTGCGCGCCTCGCCGCTGTAGTGGATCAGCCCCAGCGCCAGGACCATGGCCGCGGCGATCTGCGGCAGCGTGAGGCCAGGATCGCGGAAGCGCTGGCTCCAGCCGCTGCGGATGGCGACGAAGAAGATCACGTTCAGCACGATCGCCGCCACCACGAACCCGGCCAGGCCCTGCCAGCCGAAGCGCATCCAGCCCGCATGCACCGAGTAGGCCAAGGGCAGCAGGAACATCAGGTAGGAGCCCAGCCCCATCAGCTGGCGGCGCAGCCGCCGGCGCAGGTTCGGATCGTCGCGGGGGAACAGTTCCCAGCCCATGCGTCGGTTTTCCGGTCGGCCCAGGTCGAGACTGGCGCAGCCGGGCACTCGGTTCAAGCGAAACGGTCACGGTTTGTCAGTCGCGGTTCACCGGGTGCGCCGTGCTTGCCGGTCCGTCGGCCGATCCGGGCGGCCGGTCCGCGCCGGGCGCCGGTTCGTCCCATGCCGCGGTCACATCCGCCGCTCCGGCTAGTCTTGGTCTGCAACCGCCACGGAGTCCAACACGATGACACCACTGACCTTCGCCCCCTTGCTGCTGTCCCTGGCCTTCGCCGCTGGCGCCGCTGCCGCGCCGGTCCCCGCCGAGTTCGTGCACGGCCAGGTCTGGCTGACGCCGAAGGTCGATGGCCAGGAGCTGCGCTTCTTCACCGACACCGGCGGCGGCTTCAACGCGATTTCGCGGGCCACCGCCGAGCGCCTGGGCCTGGCCATCGAAACCGTCGAGGCCGACGGCCGGCCGATGCCGCTGGTGCCTTTCCCCGACTTCGACGAAGGCCAGGGCCTGCCCGCCGCGCCCGCGCACTTCATGCAGGGCCGGCTGGCGGTGGTGGACCCGCAGCAGTTCCCGATGCCCGGCGACGGCTTCCTGGGCGGCCGCTGGTTCGCCGACGGCATCTGGTCCTTCGACTACCCGGCCGGGCGGCTCGAACGCCTGGCGCAGGCGGTGGTTCCGGCCGGGGCGGGTGAACCGGTGCCGCTGGGCTTCCAGGTGAACGCCGCCGGCCAGCGCACGATGCATTTCCCGTCGATGGACATCCGCGTCGACGGCGAAACGCTGCCCGTGCTGCTCGACACCGGCGCCACCGCGACGCTGGGCGATACCGCGGCGCCGGTGTTCAAGCTGCCCGCGGGCACCGCGGTCGGCATCTCCTTCATCGAACGCGAGGTGTTCGACCGCTGGGTGGCCAGGCATCCGGACTGGCGCGTGGTGGCCGGCGGCGACCGGCTCGGCCCGAATGCCTTCCGCCTGATCGAGGTGCCGAGCATCGAGATCGCCGGCCACGCGGTCGGGCCGGTCTGGTTCGCGGAGCGGCCGCCGGGCGCCTTCCAGAAATACATGGCCTCGATGATGGACCGCCCGACCTGGGGCGCCATCGGCGGCTCGGGCCTGAAGTATTTCCACATGGTGGTGGACTACCCGGCGGCGAAGGCCTGGTTCGCGCCGGTGAAACCCCACGCGGACTGAACGCACCGGCGCGGCGTTGGCGCGCGCTTAACGGGCCGGTGGCCAAGGTCGGCGCATGACGCGGACGCCGCCCGAACCCCCGAGCCCGCAGGCCGACGCCGACGAAGCCGGTTTGCACTACGTGCTGGACACCGAACCGGGCATCCTGCGCCGGCGCGCCGGCAAGGGCTTCCGTTATCTGCGTCCCGGCGGCGCGCCGCTGCGCGACCAGGCGACGCTGGCGCGGATCCGCCAGCTGGCCATTCCGCCGGCCTATACCGACGTGTGGATCTGCCGCAGCGCGCGCGGCCACCTGCAGGCGACCGGACGCGACGCCCGCGGCCGCAAGCAGTACCGCTACCACCCGCGCTGGCAGGCACTGCGCGGCGAAGGCAAGTTCGCGCGCCTGGTCGAGTTCGGCCGCGCGCTGCCGCGGCTGCGCCGCCGCGTGCGCGAGGACCTGAAACGGCCCGGTTTGCCGCGGGAGAAGGTGCAGGCGCTGGTGGTCTCGGTGATGGCGCGCACGCTGTTCCGGGTCGGCAATGACGAATACGCCCGCAGCAACGGCTCCTACGGCCTGACCACGCTGCTCGACCGCCATGTGGCGCCGCTGACCGGCGGCCGCGCCCACTTCCGCTTCCGCGGCAAGGGCGGCCAGATGCACGAGGCCGTGCTGGACGATGCGCGGCTGTCGCGGGTGCTGCGCGCCTGCCAGGAACTGCCGGGGCAGACGCTGTTCCAGTACGTCGACGACGACGGGATCGTGCGCCCGCTGGGATCCCAGGACGTCAACGATTACCTGGCCCAGGCCCTGGGGCCGGGGTTCACCGCCAAGGATTTCCGCACCTGGGGCGCGACCCTGCATGCGTTCTGGCGGCTGTCGGACCTGCCGCTGCCGGCGCCCGGACGCCAGGGCCGGGTATCCGAACGTGCCCTCGCGAAGGCGCTCAATGCGGTGATCGCCGACGTGGCCAAGGTGCTGGGCAATACCCCGGCCGTCTGCCGCAAGGCCTATGTCGACCCGCGCGTGCTCGCGGCCTGGCAGGACGGGCGGCTGCATCGCGCGGCGGCGGGCGCGCGCGGGCCGCGACAGTGGGAGCGGGCGCTGCTGCGGATGCTGGGTGCGCGCCGCGGCTGATCCGCGGTCGGCCGGGTTTGCGCCCCGTTTCGCGGGCCTTCGACTTTGGTCGTAGCCGCCGGCCCCGCGGCACCGGGGCTACACTCGGCCATCTCCGGGACACGCGGCGGGAGGGCCGGTGATTCCAGGTTGGATCCTGCTGCTGGTGTCGGTCGGCTATGTCGGGCTGCTGTTCGGCGTGGCCTGGATCGGCGACCGCAAGCCGCTGTACCCCGGCCGCGACTGGCTGCGGCCGCTGGTGTATTCGCTGGCGCTGGCGGTGTACTGCTCGTCCTGGACCTTCTACGGCGCGGTCGGCACCGCGGCCAAGTCGGGCCTGGGCTTCCTGCCGATCTACCTCGGGCCGATCCTGCTGTTCGTGTTCGGCTGGCGCATCCTCGAGCGGCTGGTGCTGGTGGCGCGCGAACAGAGCACGGTGTCGATCGCCGACTTCCTGGCCGCGCGCTACGGCCGCGCGCAGAACATCGCCGCCCTGGTCACCCTGATCGCGGTGATCGCCGCGATTCCCTACATGGCCCTGCAGTTCAAGGCCGTGGCGATGAGCATCGACGTGCTGTCGGGCGTGCAGGCGGGCGCACCGCGCGAGTTCTGGGCCGACCCGGCGCTGTACGTGGCCCTGCTGCTGGCGCTGTTCGCCATCCTGTTCGGCACCCGCCAGATCGACGCCACCGAACACCACCACGGCATGATCCTGGCGGTCGCGCTGGAATCTCTGGTGAAGCTGGTGGCCTTCGTCGCGGTCGGCGTGTTCGCGCTGGGCCACCTGCCCGGCAGCGAGAACCTGCTGCTGCGCTTCGAAGCCGCGGCACGGGATTTCGTCGCACCCGGCATCCCGCAGGGTTTCGTCGCCCAGACCCTGCTGGCCTTCGCCGCCATCGTCTGCCTGCCGCGCCAGTTCCACGTGGCGGTGGTCGAATGCGGCGACGTCGCCGACGTGCGCCGCGCGCGCTGGCTGTTCAGCGGCTACCTGATGGTGATCTGCGTGCTGGTGCTGCCGATCACCGCGGCCGGCCAGTTCGTGCTGGCCGGCACCGGCGCCTCGCCCGACACCTTCGTGCTGGCGCTGCCGCTGGCGATGGACAACACCGCGCTGGCGCTGGCGGCCTACGTCGGCGGTTTTTCGGCCGCCACCGGCATGGTGATCGTGGCGGCGGTGGCGCTGGCCACCATGGTCAGCAACGACCTGGTGATGCCGGTGCTGTGGCGCGGCAGCCTGACCGACCTGGACCAGCGCGAACACCTGGGCGCACGCGTGCTGTGGGTGCGGCGCGTGACCATCGTGGTGATCGCCCTGCTGGCCTACGCCTATTACCGCGGCGCCGGCGAAGGCGGCAGCCTGGCCGCCTTCGGCCTGCTGGCCTTCGCGGCGGTGGGCCAGTTCGCGCCGGCCCTGATCGGCGGCCTGTACTGGCGCGGCGCCAGCCGACGCGGCGTGATGGCCGGCCTGGCCGCGGGTTTCGTGCTGTGGACCTACACCCTGCTGCTGCCGACGCTGACGCGCGCCGGCTGGTTCGACGGCGCCTGGCTGGTGCACGGTCCGCTCGACATCATCTGGCTGCGCCCGGAAGGACTGTTCGGCCTGCAGGGCTGGGATGCGATCACGCACGGCACCTTCTGGTCGCTGCTGATGAACATCCTGGCCCTGCTGGTGATCTCGGCGCGCTACCGGCCCAGCCTGGAGGAACGCATCCGCGCCACGCCCTTCCTGGACCCGTACGCGCAGCGGCCGCTCACCGCGCCCGGCGGCTGGCAGGGCAGCCTGGACACCGGCGACCTGTTGGCCCTGGCTTCACGCATCGTCGGCGACCGCCACGCGCAGCGCGCCTTCGCCGAACACGCCGCGGCCCAGGGCCGCGAGCTGGTGCGCACCGCGCCGGCCGACCGCGCCCTGATCCAGTTCACCGAACGCCTGCTGGCGGCGTCCATCGGTGCCGCTTCGGCGCGGCTCACGCTGACCACCGCGCTGCGCGGCTCGGGCATGGAGCTGGGCGAGGTGATGAGCCTGCTGGACGAGGCCAGCCACGAACTGCGCTTCAACCGCGAGATCCTGTCGGCGACGCTGGAGAACCTGTCGCAGGCGGTCAGCGTGGTCGACCGCGACCTGCGCCTGGTGGCCTGGAACCGCCGCTACCAGCAGATGTTCGAATACCCCGAGGGCATGCTCTACGTCGGCCGGCCGGTGGCCGACCTGATCCGCTACAACGCCGAGCGCGGCGAGATGGGCCCGGGCGACACCGACCTGCAGGTGGGCAAGCGCGTGGCCTACCTGCGCCAGGGTTCGCCGCATGTGTTCGAGCGCGTGCGCGCCAACGGCCAGGTGATCGAGATGCGCGGGCAGCCGCTGCCCGGCGGCGGCTACGTCACCACCTACAGCGACGTCACCGACTACAAGCAGGTGGAACAGGCGCTGCGCGAGTCGAACGAGACGCTGGAGGCCCGCGTCGAGCAGCGCACCCGCGAGGCCGAGGCCGCCAACCTGTCCAAGACCCGCTTCCTCGCAGCGATCAGCCACGACGTGCTGCAGCCGATCAATGCCGCGCGCCTGTTCACTTCGGCCCTGCGCGACACCGACGAGGGCGTGGAGCTGCACCGGCTGGCCGAACGCGTGGACGCCTCGCTACGCGACGCCGAGGAGCTGCTGGACGGCCTGCTGGACGTATCGCGCCTGGACGCGGGTTCGCTCAAGCCCGAGCTGACCGTGTTCCGGCTGGACGAACTGCTGGCCAGCGTGGCGGCCCAGTACGCGCCGCTGGCGGCGGCGCGCGGATTGCGCTTCCGCGTGCACGCCAGCCGGGTATCGGTGCGCAGCGACCGGCGCCTGCTGCGGCGCGCGCTGCAGAACTTCGTCGCCAATGCGTTGCGCTATACCAAGGAAGGCCGCGTGGTGATCGGCGCGCGGCGACGCGGCGGCGCGGTCGAGATCGAAGTCTGGGACAGCGGCCCGGGCATCCCGCCGCACCACCTGGCGCAGATCTTCGAAGAGTTCCGCCGCTTCGAGCAGCCCTCGCCCTGGGGCGAACGCGGCCTGGGCCTGGGCCTGAGCATCTGCCAGCGCGTGTCGCGCATGCTCGACCACCCGATCGGCGTGCGCAGCTGGCCCGGCCGCGGCAGCGTCTTCAGCATCCGCGTGCCGATCGCCGAGACCGCGGCGCCGGCGAAACCGCCGCGCACCCCGGTGGCGCACCGCGACCTGGCCGGCCTGCGCGTGCTGTGCCTGGACAACGACCGCGAGATCCTGGACGGCATGGAGGCGCTGCTGACGCGCTGGGGCGTGGACGTGCGCGTGGCCGAAACCGTGGCCGCCGCGCTGGACGCCGCCCGCCAGGAACGCCCCGATGTGCTGGTCGCCGACTACCACCTGCACGACGAACTGGACGGCCTGGGTGCGCTGGTCGCCTTGCGCCAGGTCTGCGGCTCCGCCACGCCCGCGGTGCTGGTGACCGCCGACGGCAGCGACGCGCTCAAGCGCGCCGCCCGCGACCTCGGCATCCCGGTGCTGACCAAGCCGGTGAAGCCGGCGAGTTTGCGGGCCTTCCTGGCGGCGCAGCAGCGGCGGGTGGTGGTGGGCGGATAAGGGGCGATGCCGGCCTTGGGAAGGCTTTCGAAGCCTGGACGTGCTATCTGCCGACGTGCGGCGCTCCAACGGTGCGGTGGCCCTGGCCATCGGCCCGCTGCAGGCGGTGTCGGTACAGGTGGGCCCCGATGGCCGCCAGCAGTGCGATCCCGATCAAGGGCGGCGCCACCCACGGCCAGCCCGCGTGGCTGGCGATGGCGCCCGCCGCAACCGGCCCGATGACGATGCCCAGGTTGTTGCCCTGGGTCGCCAGTCCGACCACGGCGCCTAGCTGCGATGGCCGCGTGGCCAGCCGCGGCGCGGCATCGAAGAGCACGACCGGGATGAACGCGCCCCCGAACGAGAAGATCACGCAGAGCGCATAGGCGACTTCACCCGGCAGCGGCAACAGCAGGATGCCCGCGCTGCACAGCGCGATGATCGAGAACCCGGTCACCAGCAGATGCGCCGCATGGTGGCCCCGCCGCAGCAGGACACCGCAGGCGATGCAGCCGGCCGCGCCGGCGCCCACCGCGATCGCGCTCAGCATGCCGGCGGCTCCTTCACCCACTCCGAGACGATCCGCGAGCAGGGTGGGCAGGAAGCCGAACAGCGCGAAGAACACGGCGGTGTAGGCGCAGAACTGGCCCGCCAGGAACCAGGCGCCCCCCGATCGCAGCGTTTCCTTCAGTCCGCCGGGCAATCCCCCGGGGTGCATTTCGCGCGCGGTCTCGTCGTTCAATCGTCGCGTGCCGACCGTGAATGCCGCCGCATATCCTGCGAGCAGCGCCGCATTCCCCCACCACAGGCCGCGCCAGCCCAGCTCCCGCAGCCAGGGCGCGGCCAGCATGACGGCCGCCATGCCGACCGGCATGAACGTGGCCCATGCGGCGAATGCCTTTTCCCTGGACGCAGGCGCCGTCGAAGCGACCACCATGGCCGGGGCAGCCACCGTGACGGCAAGGAATCCCAGCCCCTCCAATGCGCGCGTGGCCAGCAACGTGGGCAGCCCGGGCGCCAGTGCACCCAGCGCCGACCCGAGCGCCTGCATGGCCAGTCCGGCGACGACCGTTTGCCGGGCGTGGATGCGGTCAGACACCGCACCGACCAGGAGGCTTGTGACAGCGCCCACCAGTGCGAATGCCGACAGTACCCAGGACACGGCGCCCAGGCCGGCACCCAGGTCGAGGCGCAAGGACTGCAGCGCGACCGGGGCCTTGCCGACCTGGAAGGCGGAGACGATGCCGGCACCGATCACCAGGACCAGCGCGATGTTGTTGTCTGCGGCCCGCGGAGGCACGACGCCCAACGCGCCGAGGGTACGGGTCATGGTGTCGAAGCCGCCTGCGGGGCGCCATGCTTCAGCGCTGCCGCGATCCGTGCGACATGCCGGCCCTGGAACCTGGCGCCGTCGAGTTCGTTCTCGGACGGCTGGCGATCAGCGCCGTCGTCTCCGTCGGCAAGGGTGGACGCGCCGTAAGGCGTGCCGCCCGTGACTTCGCGCATCAACAATTGCCCCTTGAACGAATAGGGCAAGCCCACGATCACCATGCCCAGATGCAGCAGCACGGTGTGGGTGGACTGCAGCGTGGTCTCCTGACCGCCGTGCTGGCTGCCCGTGGAGGTGAACGCACTGCCCACCTTTCCAACCAGGGCATCCCGGGACCAGAGCCCGCCGGTCTGGTCGAGGAAATTCTTCATCTGCGCGGCCATGTTGCCGTAGCGCGTGGGCGTGCCGATGATGATCGCGTCGTACTCGGGCAGTTCCGCCACCGTCGCGACCGGCGCGTCCTGGTCGGTCTTGTAGCCCGCGGTGAGGGCCACCTTCTCCGGAACCAGCTCCGGCACCCGCTTGACCACCACGTCGGCCCCGGCTTCACGTGCGCCGGCGGCGACCGCTCTCGCCATCGTTTCGACGTGGCCGTAGGCCGAGTAGTACAGCACCAGGATCTTGGGCATGAGAGGTCTCCGGTGGGTCGGGGCCGCCACCTTCGCAGCCGCTACCGATCAGCGGAAGTGCTAATCTTTTGCATCGTTTGATCGAACGAATAGATCATGCTGGATGGCCTTACCCTGGATCAGTTGCGTGTTCTGGTTGCCGTCGCCGAAACGGGCAGCTTCCGCTCGGCCGCCAAGCGCATACGCCGGGTGCAGTCCGCCGTGAGCCACGCCATCGCGACGCTGGAGGCCCAGCTGGGCGTCGTGCTGTTCGACCGGTCCGGTCGCCGCCCGGAGATGACGCCGGAAGGCCGCGCCCTGCTCGCCGACGCGAAGGCGATCCTGCTCAGGATGGACGCGATGCGCGCCCGCGCCCGCGGCATGGGGGAAGGCGTCGAGCTCGGTGTTTCCCTGGTGGTGGACACCCTCTTTCCCTTGAAGGCCGTGGCGCATGCATTGCGGATGCTGCGCGAGACCTATCCTTCCGTCGCCGTGCACCTTCGCACCGCGCCCCTGGGTGAGCCGCTCGCGGCCCTCCGCGATGGCCGCTGCACCCTGGCGATCACGGTCGGCGAGGAGTTCCGGGAGCCGCAGATCCAGCTCGAAGCGCTGTCACCGGTGCCCTTTGTCGTAGTGGTGGCCGCGCACCATCCCCTGGCCGCAGGCCAGGACAAGCCCCGGCCCGTTGACCCGGCCGAGCTGGCCGGGCATCTGCAGATCGTGCTCGAGGACACTTCGGCGCAAACCGCCGGCAAGGACTTCGGCGTGCTGTCGCCAGGAACATGGCGTGTCGCGGGCCAGGACGTGAAGCAGGCCATGATCAGCGAAGGGCTGGGCTGGGGACGGCTGCCCCTGTGGGCGGTGGAGGAAGACCTGGCGCGAGGCCGGCTCAGGCGGCTGGACGTTTCGGCCCTGGGGCGCCAGGGACGCGTCGACCTGGAGGCGTATCTCGCCCATCGTCGTGATCAGCCGCTGGGGCCCGCAGCGCGCCTGCTGCGATCGGGCCTTCTCTCCTACCTGCATGAAACGCACGCCTGACGTAAAGGCGATCCGATCAGCCTTGGCCTGGATCAGCGCGCCGCTTCCATTCGCAGCCAATCGCTGAAGGCGTCGATCGCCGGATTGCCTTCGGCACGCGGCCCACGCACGATCCAGAACGCGTAGACATTGTCGACTGCCAGCCCAAACGGCCTGACCAGCCGGCCGCTTTGCAGGTCCTCCTCAACCAGCGGCCCCACGCCCAGCGCCACGCCATGGCCGGCCACCGCGGCTTCCTGCGCCAGGTAGATGCTGGCGAACACCGGGCCGCGGCTCGCGTCCACCTGCGTGGCGCCGGCGGCTTTCAGCCAGGCGCTCCAGTCCGGTACGCCGGGGCGGCCGGTGGCGCTCTGGTCGTGCAGCAGGGTGTGGCGCGACAGGTCGTCGGGGTGGGCCAGCGATGGGTGGCCTTCGCCGATCAGTGAAGGCGCGCAGACCGGGAAGACCGGAGCGTCCATCAGGCGCTCGGCGTGGGCGTCGGTGTAGCCGCCGGGGCCGTAGCGGATCGCGACGTCGATGCCGTCGCGGGCGAAGTTGGCGTGCTGGTTGCCGGTGTGAATGTGCAGCTTCAGCTCGGGGTGTGCGCGATGCAGGCGGTGCAGGCGCGGCGCCAGCCATTTGGCGGCGAAGGATTCCATGGTGCTGATGCGCAGGGTCGCGGCGGCCGGCGCGCCCACCTGGTCCAGCGCGCGGTCCAGCTGGCCGAACAGGTCGCCGAGCGAGGCGGCCAGGGTCTTGCCTTCGCCGGTCAGCTCGACCACGCGGTGGCCGCGATGGAACAGGCTCACGCCCAGATAGGCCTCGAGGCGCTTCACCTGGTGGCTGACCGCGGCCGGGGTGACGAACAGTTCCGCGGCGGCGGCCCGGAAGCTGAGGTGGCGCGCGGCCGCTTCGAAGGCCCGCAGCGCGGTGAGCGGAACGGCGTGGCGGGGCTTCACGGGCGCCTCGGGCGGGCGGTGGGTTGGGCCGCATCGTAACAAGTTATTTTTTCTAATGCGGATGCGAAAACTTGTCGTTTGTCGCCGCGGCGGGCGCTGCAGATCATGCCGCCACCAAAACCACGGTGGCCCGGTATGAAATACGAAGCGCTGCATCCCGACGTGCTGATGTTCGTCGGCGACGACCACGAATCGGTGGCCACCGCCTTCCTCGACGGCGACGAGGTGCTGCTGGTGGATGCGCTGGGCAGCCGGGACGACGCCGCGTGGATGCGCGACATGCTCTGCGGCCAGATGGGCAAGACCGTGCGCCTGATCGCCGCGACCCACTACATGGGCGACCACATCGCCGGCCTGTCGCTGTTCCCGGAGGCGCTGGTCATCGCGCACCGGCTGCACCGCCATGGTTTCCTGTCGCAGAACCGGCGCGACGACACGCTCTACCGCGTGCCGAACATCCAGTTCGACGGCGCCATGCGCCTGAACTGGGGCCGGCACGTCGTGATCCTGCACCACAACCCCGGCAAGACCGTCGACCACCTCTGCGTCGACGTGCCCACCGCCGACCTGGCCTGCGCCGGCGACAACATCGTCGGCAATATCGTCTACCTGTCCAAGGCCGACCCCGCGATGATCCGCGGCGCGATCGCCCGCATCCGCCAGCTGGGCCGCGGCACCATCATCGGCGGCCACATGGGCCGCTTCCCCGCGCGCGTGCTCGACAACGCCACCCACTACCTGGACCAGCTGCAGGACACGGTGATCCGGATCCGCGCCGGATCGACGCCAGCGGAAGCCGAAGCCCGCATCGCCGCGATCGCCATCGAAACCTGCCTGGCGCCGGAAGTCGAAGCCACGCCCTTCGAGCGCGAGTGGCACCAGCGCAACCTCGAGGTCATCGTCGCGCAGTCGACCTTCGAACTCGATGCCGCGATCGCGGCTCGCGGGGCCCGCGCATGAGCCGCGACGACGCGTCCTCCCACCGCGGGCTCGACCGCCGCAAGTTCCTGCTCGGCAGCGCCGGCCTTGCCGCGGCGGCGCTTCTTCCCGGCGGACCCACGCGCGCGGCGACGGCCGGGACCGGCCTGCGCATCCAGCGCCTTGCCTGGGCCGGCATCCGGCTGCAGCTGCCGGCCGCGACGCTGTTCATCGACCCGCTGATCAATCCGCAGGCCTGGGGCCCGGCGCTGAAGGATGCGCTGGTCGCCGTCGACGATGCGGTGGGCGAACGTTTCATGCTGATCACGCACGCGCATCCGGACCATTTCGATCCGTCGGCGGCCGCCGCGATCCTGGGCGGCGGCGGTGTGCTGGCACATGCCGCCGGCCTGGCGCCATCGCCGGTGCCGGAACCTGCGCGCACGCGGCCGAGCACGCTCTGGGAACCGCAGCTGCTCGGCGATTTCACCGCCACGCCGGTGCCCGCTTCGGACGGTTACGGCGACCCGCAGGTGTCGTGGGTGGTGTCGGCCGGCGGCCGGCGCATCTTCCACGGCGGCGACACGCTCTGGCACGGGCACTGGTGGCGCATCGGCCGGCATTTCGGGCCCTTCGATGCCGCCTTCCTGCCGGTCAACGGCGCGCGTTTCGGCTGGCGCAAACCCGTCAGCGGCCAGCCCGGCGTGCTGACGCCGGATCAGGCGGTGGCCGCGGCGACCATCCTCGGCGCCCGCCGCCTGGTGCCCATCCACTACGGCATCACCGGCCTGGCCGAATACGTCGAAACCGACGATCCGATCGGCCGGGTGCAGCGAGCCGCCCGCGATACGCCGGTCTCGGTCCAGGTCCTCGCGCCCGGCGGCTGGGTAGACTGGGCGGCGTGAGGTCCCGCCTGTGGTCGCCCCTCCAGACGGTTGGCGAACCGTCAGGCCGGTCGGGGTGATTGGGGTGAGGTCCGCTTTCGGCCAGAAGCGGACGTCGCACATCCGCGACGCATGCATGGGCCTTCGGCGGCCGTACCGCCCGGACGGCCGGCTCTAATCAGTGCTATGCGCTCGCGACGACGAGCCCGTTCTCACCGACCAGGAATGGCGCGCCATCCTCGACGGCTAAACCGTACATGGCGCACTGGTACGCGCACTCTTCAGCGATGCCTTCATCGTTGTAGCGGTCGATGAACGATGCATCGTCCGGAAAATCGGCCATGGCACCCAGCACTATCGGTGCTTCGAGCGGAGGCGTGGACCGCATGTCGATCGTCGTTCCCGCTTCCGAGTCGCGGTCAAGGTCGATCCAGCCGATGCCATTGGAACGGGTGCGCCAGATTGGATCGACGGACGATACGTGGGCACCCGGCCCGGCAGCCCGTCCGAGGATCTGGCCATAGAAAATTTGCCCCACCTTGATCCAGCCTTGCGGCGGAGGGAAATCGGGATCGGCATCGACGGCGCCGGTCACATGAAAGGGCTGGTCGCCAGCGACGATCACCAGCTGACGGAAGCTGTCCTCCCCGTCCATCTCGCGGCAGGACACTCGCATCGCCGGTCGCATGATCGGCCCCGACACGCTGGTGACAGCCTTCGGAAGCGCGATACGCTCGTCGCCGGACGGGGTGAGCACGACGTCGCCGGCAACCAGCGATTCAATAGCTCGCAGGCCCTCCGGCGTATGTACGGCAGTGCCGGCGGCGAGGCCTGGAGGGCGTGGCGTGCTCATGAAATACCTTGGAAATTTGGCGGAAGCGCCTGTCCAAGTATCTCATGACCTCCGGCGCCCGGTCGCCTCGGGGATGGCCACCGTCTGCCGAGCCACCGCCTGAAATGGGCGTGAGGGTAGATGTGCTGCTCAAGGAAATGTCTGCTTCGGGTCGAAGCCGGCCATCGCACCCCAGTACAGAACATTCGGTGTCGAACTACAGGCGGCGGGCGCGATCGTAAGTCGCCATCCATCACCCGGGGCGAACGCGGGCCATGGCTCAATGCCGGCTTCGCGTGATGAGACAGGCCATGAACGATCCCTTGCCCCCGGCGCCCTCCCGTTGGAAACCCCTGATCCCCTATGCCGGCATCGGCGCCGTCGTTGGCGGCCTGGCCCTGACCCTGGCCTGGACCGCGGGCTGGCTGACGCCGGCACGCGTCACCGCGCCGCGGCTGGTGGACGCCATCGAGAACGGCAAGCCCTTCGCCGGTTTCCGCCGGGCGCACGCCCGGGGCGTGTGCGTGGCGGGGTATTTCGAACCGGCGGCCGGGGCCGACGCGTGGTCCAAGGCGCGGGTCTTCACCCAACCGCGCACGCCGGCGCTGGGCCGCCTGTCCATCGGCGGCGGCGACCCGCTGGGCGCCGAAGCGCAGGCGCGGGTGCGCAGCCTGGCCCTGCAGCTCGACACCGACGACGGCCAGCAGTGGCGGCTGGCGATGAACAGCTTCCCCTTCTTCGCGGTGGCGACGCCGCAGGCCTTCGCCGAGCAGATCGTCGCTTCGCGGCCGGACCCGGCCACCGGCAAACCCGACCCGGCGAAGATGCAGGCCTTCCTCGAGCGCCACCCCGAGGCGCGCAACTTCATGGCCTGGGCCGGTTCGGCGCCGTGGTCGGACAGCTTCGCCAACACCGCCTACCATGGCGTGCACGCCTTCCGTTTCACCAATGCCGATGGCGACGCGCGCTTCGTGCGCTGGACCTTCGAGCCGCAGGCGCCGTTCGAAGCACTGGCGCCGGAACAGCGCCAGGCCGCGGAGGCGGCTTACCTGACCGACGAACTCGCGGCACGGCTTGCCAAAGGCCCGGTGCGCTGGACGATGGCGCTGACCGTGGCCGAACCGGGCGATCCGATCGAAAACCCATCGTCGCCCTGGCCGGAAACCCGCCAGCGCGTGGCCGCCGGCACCTTCGTGCTCGAACGCGCCACCGACCAGGCCACCGGCGACTGCCGCGACATCAACTTCGACCCGACCATCCTTCCTTCGGGCATCGCCGTATCGGGCGACCCGGTGCTGGCGGCGCGCGCCAGCGCCTATGCCGCCTCGTTCAAGCGTCGCCTGCGCGAACAGGCCGCCGGGGAGAATGAGTGATGACCACGAACACGCACTTCGACCGCACGGCGCGCTGGCTGCACTGGACCATGGCCGCGATGATCCTGGCGATGATCTTCGTCGGCGTGGGCATGGTGGCTTCGCTTGAGCTGCGCCCCTGGCTGATCGACCTGCACCGCCCGCTCGGCCTGCTGGTGCTGGTGCTGGCCCTGCTGCGGCTCTGGCACCGCCGCCGCCATCCGCCGCCGGCGCTGCCGGAATCGTTGCCGCCGCTGCAGGCCTGGGCCGCCCGCGCCTCGCACGGGCTGCTGTATGCGCTGATGTTCGCGATGCCGCTGCTGGGCTGGGCGATGTCCTCGGCCGGCGGCTACCGCGTGGTGCTGCCCGGCGGCAAGGCGCTGCCGGCGCTGGCGCCGGCCGACCCCGCGCTCTACACCTGGCTGCGCGATGCGCACGGCGTGCTGGGCTACGCCTTCTTCGCCCTCATCCTGCTGCACATCGCCGGCGCGCTGTACCACGCCTGGGTGCGCCGCGACGGCGTGTTCGAAGCCATGGCGCGGGGGCCGCGCTGAGTCGGCTCGACAAAAAAACGCCCCGGCAGGCCGGGGCGTTCTTCTTGACACGGGGTGCTACCGCTTACGGGCTGACGGTGAGCGTCAGGCCATAGGCCTGCAGCAGCGGGTTGATCGGCTGGAAGTAGCTGGTGGCCAGGTTGGCCTGCTTGCCCTTGCAGCTGTAGTTGCCGCCCGAGAGCACACCCTGGGCCTGGCCGGCGCCGGTGATGAAGGAGCCGCCGGAGTCGCCGCCTTCCGCGCACACCTTCACCTGGGTCAGGCCGTTCACGGTGGCGTCGGGGTACTGGACGGTGACGTTGTAGGCCTCCATCGTGCCGCAGCGCAGGCCGGTGGTGCGGCCCGAACGGCAGACCGCCGCGCCGATCGGCGCCACGGTGCTGCCGCGCACGGTGATGTCGCCCTTGCCGTAACCGTCCACCACCGGCAGCAGGCTGTGGTTGTTGTCCACCTGCACCCAGGCGCGGTCCGTGGTCGGGAAGTTCGAGGCCGCGAAGGCACCGATCTGGCTGACGGTGCGGCGGTTCACCGCGACGAAGGCGCGGTCGCCGGCATTGCCGCAGTGGCCTGCGGTGGCGAAGCCCTGCGCGCCCTGCCTGGTGACGGCGAAACCGACCGAGCAGTAGTAGTAGTTGCTGCCGTCGTTGGACAGGTATTCGCTGCCGCCCTTGAAGGTGGCCAGCGGCATCGGCGCCGAATCCATGGTCTGGAAGCGCAGGGTGCCGACGTCGGCGCCGCTGGCGGCGACGAAACCAATGGCGGACGACTGCGCGCCCGGCGCGACGTTCACCGTCACGCTGTTGTTGCGCACGTCGACGAACCAGCCGTAGACGCCGTCCGGCACGCGCGCGCCGCGGGCGACCAGCTCGTCGAGTTCGCCCTTGGACGCGCCCAGCGTGGCGGCGCTGTGCCGCACGTTGCGCACTTCGGCGCCGGCCGGCGCGAGCTGCGGCTGGATCGACGTGGTCGCGACGACCAGGCGGTAGTCGCCCCTGGCGTCACGTTCGAGCCAGCTGCCCGCGTAACGGTCGCCCTGGGCCTGGGCCAGCTGGCGGCCCTGCTGGGTCGCGAGCCGTTCGGCCTTGAGGTACTGGTTCAACTGCGCCGGGCTCAGGCCCAGGTCGCGCTGCATGGCTTCACGGACGGAAGCGGGGGGTTCGGCCGGCCCGGCGGCGGAAGCGGCCATGGCCGCGAACAGGGCGAGGGGGGAAAGGGCGAAGAGGCCACGCTTGGCCCAGGAAGCGAACTTGCGCATCTGCAGTCTCCTGTCGAGTGGACAACAACATCGAAGGTGCAGGGCCTGCCGTGGGGGTGCGGCGTCTTGCTGCAGTTGGAATGGCCCGGCCGGCCGATACTGGCACAGCGGGGCGGCCGCGTCGAACCACGCGGGATGCGCCGGCGTACGGTGCGGCGCATCGCAGGCGATGCGCCGGTGGCGCGAGTATCAGCCGTCGTTCGCGGCGTCGCCGTCCTGCGTCGGCGGACGTTTTTCCACGGCCAGCGGCCGCACGTGTTCGAGCAAGCTCACCAGGGTCTTGCCGGGTTCTTCCCAGGGGATCATGTGCGCGGAGTTCTCGAACCAGACCGCGCGCTTGTGCGGGGCGCGCACCTGCTCCAGCCAGGCCGCCGTGGGTTCCGAGGGCGTGGTGTAGTCGTGGCGGCCCATGAACATCACCACCGGGATCGGGAACTCACGCACGCTGGCCAGGTCGATCGCGAGGAAGGCGTCGAGCACGCGGTCGAGCGTGAACAGGTTGCCATCGAAGAAGGCCTTGCGGTCGGCGCAGTCGTAGTCGGGCGACAGCAGCGAGGCACCGTAGTAGTAGTCCTGCTCGGCGTCGCGGTAGGCGTTCAGGCCGCCGTAGTGCTGCGGCCACTTGCGCGCCAGCACGATGCGGTCGCGGGTGATCGGCTGGTCGCCCGGATAGGGCGCGATCGACTCCAGTTCGGCGATGGCCTGGCGGTTGCCGTCCCGGCGCGCGCGGTCCAGGCCGTACTGGAAGCTCAGCTCCTCGTTGACGCGGGTGTTGAGCACCTGGCCCATGCCGACGTACACATGGAACAGGTCGGGGCGCTTCAGCGCGGCCTTCATCGCCACCACCGTGCCCCAGCTGTGCCCGGCCAGCACCAGCTTGTCCTTGCCGTGGCGACGGCGCAGGTGTTCGGCGACTTCGATGGCGTCGTCGACGTAACGTTCGATCCGCAGGGTGCCGGCGACGGCGCCCGGATCGTTGCTGCGGTGGGTCTTGCCGGCGCCGCGCTGGTCGTAGTGCGCGACCGTGAAGTATTCCTCGATCGGGCGCTGGAACTGCCACAGGCTGGGCATGGACGGCGATGAGGGGCCGCCGTGCACGAACAGCATCAGGGGATTGGCCCGGTCCTCGCCGCGCACG
The DNA here is from genome assembly GCA_965650505.1 of uncultured Arenimonas sp. GTDB lineage: Bacteria > Pseudomonadota > Gammaproteobacteria > Xanthomonadales > Xanthomonadaceae > Arenimonas. The sequence goes on along the minus strand of CBFGOZ010000006.1, from coordinate 11,165 downwards.
TTGATCCACTGATCGATGCCGCCGATGGACGCCGTGTAGGTTTCCTGCACGCCGTTCGGGGTGACGATGCGCTGCAGGTCGCGCACCACCTGGCGCGCCTTGTCGTAGGATTCGCCCGAAGGGCATTCGGCAGCGCCCAGGGGCGCGCACAGCGTGGCGAGCAGCAGCAGGATCAGCGGACGCGGATTCAAGGGCGGGACCTCCCGTTGGAATTCGCGGAAATTATAGCCAGCGACGCGATGTCGATCGCGCGCGGCGTCAGGCGGCGTCGGAGCCCAGGCCCGCTTCGGGATCCACCGCCAGCCGGCCCGCCATCAGCACGGCCTGGGTGCGGTTGTTGGCGCCGAGCTTGCGCAGGATCGCGGTCATGTGCGCCTTCACCGTCGCCTCGGACACGCCCAGCGCGTGCGCGATCTGCTTGTTCAGAAGCCCGCTGCCCAGCATGCCGAGCACGCGGAACTGCTGCGGCGTCAGTTCGCGGATGCGGGCGGCGACTTCGGCTTCCTCGGGCGCCAGGCCCTCGGCCTGGTCGGCCTGGGCCGGCACCCAGGTGCCGCCGTCGAGCACGGCCGCGATCGCCTCGCGGATCGCCGCGGGACTGGACGATTTCGGGATGAAGCCGGTGGCGCCGTGTTCCAGCGCGCGCCGCACCACGCTGGGCTCCTCGCGTGCCGACACCACCACCACCGGCAGCTGCGGCTGCACCGCGCGCAGGTGCACCAGGGCGCTGAAGCCGTGCGCGCCGGGCATGTTGAGGTCGAGCAGCAGCAGGTCGGCTTCCGGATGCGCCTCGGCGCTGGCGAACAGCGCGTCGGCGCTGTCCGACTCCACCAGCCGCGCCTGCGGCAGCAGTTTCGACACCGCGCCCTTCAGTGCCTCCCGGAACAGCGGATGGTCGTCGGCGACCAGGATCGTGGGCGCGGAGGCGGTCATGCTCAGCGGACCTGGCGCTCGCGCACCAGGGAGTCCACCACGGCGGGGTCGGCCAGGGTCGAGGTGTCGCCCAATCCGCTGCGGTCCACGCCTTCTGGCCCGGCCTCGGCGATCTTGCGCAGGATGCGCCGCATGATCTTGCCGCTGCGGGTCTTGGGCAGGCCCGGCGCCCACTGCAGCCAGTCGGGCGCGGCGATCGGGCCGATGTCGTGGCGCACGTGCGCCACCAGTTCCTTGCGCAGCGCTTCGGTCGGCTCGATGCCGGCCTTCAGGGTGACGTAGGCATAGATGCCCTGGCCCTTGATGTCGTGCGGCGCGCCGACCACGGCGGCCTCGGCCACGGCCGGGTGGCCCACCAGCGCGCTTTCCACTTCGGCCGTGCCCATGCGGTGGCCGGAGACGTTGATGACGTCGTCCACGCGCCCGGTGATCCAGTAGTAGCCGTCGGCGTCGCGGCGGCAGCCGTCGCCGGTGAAGTACATGCCCGGATAGGTCTTGAAATAGGTGTCGATGAAACGCTGGTGGTCGCCGTAGACCGTGCGCATCTGGCCCGGCCAGGAGTCGAGCAGCACCAGGTTGCCGTCCACCGCGCCGTCCAGCAGGCGGCCCTCGGCGTCCACCAGGGCCGGCCGGACGCCGAAGAAGGGCAAGGTGGCGGAGCCGGGTTTGGTCGGCACCGCGCCCGGCAGCGGCGAGATCAGGATGCCGCCGGTTTCGGTCTGCCACCAGGTGTCGACGATCGGGCAGCGTTCCTCGCCCACGACCTTGTGGTACCACTCCCAGGCTTCCGGGTTGATCGGCTCGCCGACGGTGCCCAGCAGGCGGATGGACTTGCGCGAATGTTTTTCCACCGGCGCGTCGCCTTCGCGCATCAGGGCGCGGATGGCGGTGGGCGCGGTGTAGAAGATGGTGACCTGGTGTTTGTCGCAGACCTCCCAGAAGCGGCCGGTGTCGGGGTAACTCGGGATGCCCTCGAACATCACCGTGGTCGCGCCATTGGCCAGCGGCCCGTAGACGACGTAGCTGTGGCCGGTGACCCAGCCCACGTCGGCGGTGCACCAGAACACGTCGTCTTCCTTCAGGTCGAATACGCATTCATGGGTGTAGCTGGCCCAGGTGAGGTAGCCGCCGCTGGTGTGCAGCACGCCCTTGGGTTTGCCGGTGCTGCCCGAGGTGTAGAGGATGAACAGCGGGTCTTCCGCATTCATCGGCTTGGCCGCGTGCGTGGCCGGCTGCGGATCGACCACGGCGTCGTACCAGCGGTCGCGCGGCATCTGCATCGGCACGCCGGCGCCGGTGTGGCGCACCACCAGCACGGTCTCGACGGTGTTCGTGCCCGGCTTGCGCAGGGCTTCGTCCACGTTGGCCTTCAGCGGGATGTGCTTGCCGCCGCGCAGGCCCTCGTCGGCGGTGATCACCAGCTTGCTGCCGCAGTCGGCGATGCGGTTGGCGATCGAGTCGGGCGAGAAGCCGCCGAAAACCACCGAGTGGATCGCGCCGATGCGGGCGCAGGCCAGCATCGCCGCCGCCGCCTCGGGGATCATCGGCAGGTACAGCGTGACGCGGTCGCCCTTGACCACGCCCAGCGCTTCGAGCGCGTTCGCGAGCCGGCAGACCATGGCGTGCAGTTCGCGGTAGCTGATGCGCCGGGCCGGCGTGGCCGGATCGTCGCCTTCCCAGAGGATGGCGGTCTTGTCGCCGCGTTCGGCCAGGTGGCGGTCCAGGCAGTTGACGCTGACGTTGAGCTCGCCGTCGGCATACCAGCGGATGCGGAAGTCTTCGGCGTGGAAGCTGGTGTCCTTGACGCGCGAATAGGGCGTGGACCACTGAAGGCGCTGGCCGACCCGGCCCCAGAAGGCCTCGGGGTCGCGCAGCGAATCGGCGTACAGGCGCTCGTAGTCGGCGCGCTTGAGCGCGGCGGCGGCCTCGAAGCCGGGCGGCGGGGAAATGATGCGTTCGGACATGGGAACTCCTGCGGCCCGGGGCCGCGCCTTCTTTTCAGAGATTACTCGCCTGCAGGCCATTCTGGCGGCACGCTGCCGCCGCCCAATTAGACCATCGTCTATAAGCGCCCCGTTTACGACCAATGGGTAATGGCCCCACCCCCGGGCCCGCCACAGACTCGGCCCGCCATCGTGGCAACGGTCCGAATTCCGGGAGGGGAAGGATGAACCGAAACACCAAGACACGCCGCTCGACGCTGGCGCTCGCCCTGCTGCTGGCGACCGCCGCGCCGGGCCTGGCCCTGGCGCAGGACGCCAGCCCGCAGGATCTCGAGGCCCGCATCGCCCAGCTCGAACAGCTGGTGCAGGGCCTGAAGTCCGAACTCGAAGCCCAGAAGGCCGCACAGGCCGCTACGCCGGTGCCCGCGCCGCTGCCGGCCGGGGCCCAGCCGATCCAGGCCACCACCGTGATGCCGGCCGCCAATGCCGGCACGAAGTTCAGCTACGGCGGCTTCATCAAGCTCGACGCCATGTACACCAACACCGACGGCGGCGAGATCGCCGACGGCAGCCCGGGCCGGCTGTTCTACCTGCCCAGCACCATCCCGGTGGGCGCGCCCGGCAGCGACGAAGGCACCGACCTGGACATGCACGCGCAGTTCTCGCGCTTCTGGTTCAGCGCCGACAGCGAGGTGGACGGCCGCAAGGTCAAGGCCTACATCGAGGCCGACATCTTCGGCAACGCCAACGGCAACGAGACCGCGACCAACACCTACGGCCTGACCATCCGCCACGCCTACGTCAGCTGGGACAAGTGGCTGGCCGGCCAGACCTGGTCGAACTTCCAGGACGTGGCGGCGCTTCCGGACGCGGTCGACTTCGTCGGCCCCACCGAAGGCACCATCTTCGTGCGCCAGGCCCAGCTGCGCTACACCAACGGGCCCTGGTCGTTCTCGATCGAGAACCCGGAGACCCTGGTCAACGTCTACCAGAGCACCGCCCGCATCAGCAGCGACGACAACACCCTGCCCGACCTGACCGCGCGCTACCTGCACAAGGCGCCATGGGGCCACTTCACGGTCGCGGCGCTGGCGCGGCAGCTCAAGTACGAAACCGCCACCAGCGACGAGTCCGAATCGGCCTTCGCCCTCAGCGTCTCGGGCAAGTGGAACCTCGGCGCCAACGACGACATCCGCTACATGCTCAGCGGCGGCAGCGGCCTGGGCCGCTACCTGGCCTTCGGCCTGGGCGCCGACACCATGCAGGCGGTCGACGGCTCGCTCGAGGCCCTGGACGGCTACGGCGGCTTCATCGCCTGGCGCCATGCGTTCACGCCCAAGCTGCGCGGCAGCCTGATGTATTCGGCGGCGCAGTTCGACAACGACCCGCTGCTGACCGGGCTGGCCGTCACCGAGGCGACCCAGTCCATCCACGCCAACCTGATCTATTCGCCGCTGCCGAAGATCGACATTGGCGCCGAGCTCATCTTCGGCGAACGCGAGCTCGAGAACGGCCAGAGCGGCGACCTCGACCGCCTGCACATGCACGTCAAGTACAACTTCTGACCGGGGGTCACACCGATGTCCACCACCGCAAAACTCGCCACCGCCACCCACGACGCCAACGGCAAGCCCTTGACCGCCGGGCACAAGAAGGTGATCTTCGCCTCCAGCCTGGGCACCGTCTTCGAGTGGTACGACTTCTACCTGTACGGCTCGCTGGCGGCGATCATCGCCGCGCAGTTCTTCAGCGGCGTCAACGAGACCACCGGCTTCATCTTCGCGCTGCTGGCCTTCGCCGCCGGCTTCGCGGTGCGTCCGTTCGGCGCCATCGTGTTTGGCCGCATCGGCGACATGATCGGCCGCAAGTACACCTTCCTGGTCACCATCGTCATCATGGGCATCTCGACCTTCCTGGTCGGCATCCTGCCCAGCTACGGCAGCATCGGCATCGCGGCGCCGATCATCCTGATCGTGCTGCGGCTGCTGCAGGGCCTGGCCCTGGGCGGCGAGTACGGCGGCGCGGCGACCTACGTGGCCGAACACGCCCCGCACGGCAAGCGCGGCCTGTACACCAGCTTCATCCAGACCACGGCCACGATCGGCCTGCTGCTGTCGCTGGTGGTGATCCTGACGGTGCGCGAGACCATCGGCGTGGAGGCGTTCAACGCCTGGGGCTGGCGCATCCCCTTCCTGCTGTCGATCATCCTGCTCGGCATCTCGGTCTGGATCCGCATGCAGCTGGCGGAATCGCCGCTGTTCCAGGAGATGAAGGCCAACGGCAAGCTGTCGAAGGCGCCGATCACCGAGAGCTTCTTCTCGAAGAACGGCCGCATCGTGCTGCTGGCCCTGCTGGGCGCCACCGCCGGCCAGGCCGTGGTGTGGTATGCGGGCCAGTTCTACGCGATGTATTTCCTCAGCCAGTCCCTGAAGGTGGACAGCACCACCACCTGGATGCTGATCGGCGGCGCCCTGATCCTGGGCACGCCCTTCTTCATCTTCTTCGGCTGGCTGTCGGACAAGATCGGCCGCAAGCCGATCGTGATGGCGGGCTGCCTGATCGCGGCGCTGACCTACTTCCCGCTGTTCCAGGGCCTGACCCACTACGCCAACCCGGCGATCGACGAGGCCAGCGAGACGTCGCCGGCGGTGGTGATCGCCGATCCGGCGACCTGCAACTTCCAGTTCGATCCGATCGGCAAGAAGAAGTTCACCAGCTCCTGCGACATCGCCGCGGCGGCGCTGGCCAAGGCCGGCGTGCCCTACACGGTGCAGGAGGCGCCGGCCGGCACGCTGGCGTCCATCCGCATCGGCGACCGCCCGATCCAGGGCTACGAGGGGCTGGCCGCCGACGCCGCCGACCAGGGAACGCGCTTCACCGGCGAACTCAAGACGGCGCTGACCGACGCGGGTTATCCGACCGCGGCCGACCCGGCGCGCATCAACAAGCCGATGGTGCTGGCGATCCTGACCCTGCTGGTGATCTACGTGACCATGGTCTACGGGCCGATCGCGGCCTGGCTGGTCGAGCTGTTCCCGACCCAGATCCGCTACACCTCGATGTCGCTGCCCTACCACATCGGCAACGGCTGGTTCGGCGGCTTCCTGCCCACCATCTCGTTCGCGCTGGTGGCGGCCACCGGCAACATCTACTACGGGCTGTGGTACCCGATCGTCATCGCGCTGATGACCTTCGTGATCGGCTCGCTGTTCCTGCGCGAGACCAAGGACGTGGACATCACGCAGTAGCGCTCCCCCCGCCGGGGTCCGCCCCGGCTTTCCACGACGCCGGCACCCGGGTGCCGGCGTCTTTCTGCGCGGCCTGCACCCTCGGCTAAGCTTGGCGGGCCCAAGGAGCCCCCATGAGTTCGCCGCCCACCCCGAAGGTCCTGGTCACCGGCAGTTCCGGCCGCGTCGGCCGGGCGATCCACATCCGGTTGGCGTCGCGCCATGCCGTCACCGGCCTGGACCGCAGTCCATCCTCGACCGCGGACTGGGTCGGGGACCTCGATACGCCCGGGCTGCTGGCCCGCGCGCTCGAAGGCGTCGAATTCGTCGTGCATACCGCGGCACTGCACGCGCCGCACGTGGCGCACCTGCCCGAGTCGGAGTTCCGCCGCATCAACGTCGACGGCACCCGGCGCCTGCTCGATGCGGCCGCCGCCGCGGGCGTGAAGCGCATCGTCTTCACCAGCACCACGGCGCTGTACGGCGACGCCGCCACACCGCCCGGACGCGCCGGCTGGGTGGACGAATCGCTGGTGCCGGAGCCGCGCACCATCTACCACCGCAGCAAGCTCGAGGCCGAAGCATTGCTGCGCGAGGCCGCGCTGGGTGGCGGGCCGTCGGTGCGCATCCTGCGCATGTCGCGCTGTTTTCCGGAGCCAGCCAACGTGATGGCGATCTTCCGGCTGCATCGCGGCGTCGATGCCCGCGACGTGGCCACGGCCCACGAAGCCGCCCTGTCCCATCCGGGGCCGGCCTGCGCGAGCTTCGTGGTCTCGGGCGCGACGCCCTTCGTCGCCGCGGATTGCGGGGCGCTGTGGGCGGATGCCCCGGCCGTGCTGGCCCGCCGTGCGCCCGACCTGGTCGCCGCCTTCGCTGCGCGCGGCTGGCCGCTGCCGGCGCGGATCGACCGGGTCTACGACGCGGGTGCGGCCCGGCGCGAGCTGGGCTGGGTGCCGCGTTACGGCCCCGACGAGGTGTTGGCGATGCGCGACGCCGAATCGGGCGAAGTGCTGCCGCCGGACGCCCGCCAGCGCTGGCGCCCCGACTGAATCACCAGTCGGTCGGCCGGTAGTCCTTCAGGAACTGGCCCCAGACGTGGTGGCCGGTGTTGAAGCCGTCGATGATCGGGTCGACGATGCGGGCGGCGCCGTCGACGATGTCCAGCGGCGGATGGAAACGTTCCTCGCGGGTCTTGCGCTCGGCGATCTCGATCGGGTCCTCGTCGGTCACCCAGCCGGTGTCCACGGCGTTCATGTGGATGCCGTCGCCCTGGTAATCGGCGGCCGAGGTGCGCGTCATCATGTTCAGCGCGGCCTTGGCCATGTTGGTGTGCGGATGCCGGGTGGTCTTGAAGTTGCGGTAGAACTGCCCCTCCATCGCCGAGACGTTGACGATGTGCTTGTCGCGCTCGGGCGTGCGTAGCATCAGGGGCTTGAGGCGCGCGTTGATTATGAAGGGCGCGACGGCGTTCACCAGCTGCACTTCCAGCAGCTCGACGGCCGGCACCTCGTGCATCAGCAGGCGCCAGGAATTGCGGCCGCGCAGGTCCACCTGCTGCAGGTCGGCGTCGAGCCGGCCTTCCGGGAACAGGTGCTGCTGGCCCAGCAGCTCCTCGGCCAGCAGCGGCACCTGCGACAGTTCGGCGGCGCGGGTCAGGCCCGGCGCTTCCACACCGTGCGCCAGCGCGTTGCCGTCGGGCACCAGGTCGTAGCCGCGCAGGCCCTCGTAGCTGCCCAGCAGCCTGCGCACGTGTTCGGGCATGTCCGAATGCGCGGCGGTTTCGCCGGCGATCATGTGCGCGTAGAAGGCCGGCGGACGGCGCACGGTCTGGCAGGCGTTGTTGATGATGAAGTCCAGGCGGTCGCGCGTGGCCAGCAGGGTCTGGCAGAAAGCTTCCACGCTCGGCGTGTGGCGAAGGTCCAGGCCGAAGACTTCGAGGCGGTGGCCCCACTCGGCGAAGTCCGGCTCCTGGGCGTAACGCGCGGCCGAGTCGCGCGGGAAGCGCGTGGTGACGATCAGCGAGGCGCCGGCGCGCAGCAGCTTCAGGCCGGCCTGGTAGCCGATCTTGACGCGGCCGCCGGTGAGCAGGGCGACGCGGCCGCGCAGGTCGGCGGTTTCGGTGCGCTTGTGGAAATTGAACTCGGCGCAGGCCGGGCACATCTGGTCGTAGAAGTGGTGGATGCGCGTGTACTTTTCCTTGCACACGTAGCAGTGCTGCGGCTCGATGGTCTCGCGCGCGGGCTCGTCGGTGATGGTGTCCACCGGCTTGTTCGCCGGCGGGAAATAGTTCGGCGTGGTGAACACCGGCTTGCTGCGCAGCTCGCGGATGCCGGTGGCGTTGAGCACGGCATCGTCGTGGGCATTGCGCTCCTTCACCTGGGCGCGCTTCTTCTCGCGGCGCAGCTTGCGGTGCGGGATCGGGTCCGGATGGTGGAAGCGGTTCACCGCGGCCTTCAGGCGCTTGCGCTCCGCTTCGGGCAGGGCGTCGAACGCCGAGCGGTCGGCGGCGATGGCGTCCAGCAGGTCGGCGGCGGCACGCAGGCGTTCGAGCAGGTCGGCGGCGCCGGGCGTCGGCGCAGGGGAGGTGTCATGGGTCATGGCGGGGCAACAGAGGGGCGCGGGATCGGCCGTAGGGCGCCATTGTCGCGGAAAACCCGGCGCTTTTCCCCTGCCGTCCGCGGACATGGCCGCGGACAGACCCGGACACAGGGACCTGCGGCACATGAACGCGGCGGGATGCGGCCCCACGCTGCGGCCTCACCCACCGCACGAGAACCCGCATGCGCAAGATGCTGCTCTGCCTGGCCCTGCTTGCAGGAAACGCCGCCGCGAACGAGCTTGCCGGCCTGGACGACGAGTTCGAGGCCCGCGACGACCTCGGCCGCTGGAAGGTCTTCCACCAGGAGTTCGGCTGGCCCGACAAGATCCGGCACTGGGACGTGGGCCGCACCACGCCCGGCGCGCTGAACCTGCAGCCCCACCACAGCGCCTGGGTGCGCGACCTCAACGCGCCCTTCCTTTACCAGACCGTGCAGGGCGACTTCGACGTGCGGGCCCGCGTGCGCGTGCGCGGCGCCGACAGCGCGATCCCCGGCGGCACCTGGTCGCTGGGCGGCCTGATGGCGCGGGTGCCGAACGAGGCGACGGCACAGACCTGGCAGCCGAGGCGCGAGAACTGGCATTTCCTCACCACCGGCGTCGGCCACGTGCGCGGCGAGCAGATGACCGAAACCAAGGGCACCTACAACAGCTATTCGTCGCTGAAGCTGCGGCCGTTCGACGCCGGCTGGGTGGAGCTGCGCCTGGTGCGGGTCGGCATGTCCCTGGTGGCGATGGTGCGCGGCGACGGCGAGGATGAATGGCAGGTCCGCGACCGCTGGTACCGGATGGAGAACCGCCCGGACATGCAGGTCGGCCTGATCGCCTACACCACCAGCGACGACGTGCGGCCCGGGCCGGAGAACCCGGTGCAGATCAACGGCAGCGTCGAACGCGAAGCGCGCACCGACATGATGCTGGAGGTGGACTGGATCCGCTTCGCGCGTCCGGCCCTGCGCGGCGAGAACGACTGGTACCGCCAGGTGCGCGCGAACCCGATCGCCGATCCCGGCGTCAGCGACGCCCGGGTGCTGGAACTGCTCGGCGACTGAATCGCGGGCCGCCCGCGTTCACGCGAAACACAGGGCGTGGATGGGCGGCAGCCGCAGCGGCGGCGCCGCCCAGCGTTCGCCCTGGTCCTCGCTGATCCACAGGCCGCCGGTGGTCGAGCCGATCGCCACGCGGTCGCCGCCGGCATCCACGGCCAGGCCGTGGCGGTACACCAGGTCGTAGGCCGGTTCCTGCGGCAGGCCCGCGGACAGCACGTCGAACGATGCGCCGCCATCGCGCGTGCGCGCCACCACCAGCCGGCCGTCCACCGGCACGCGCTTCTCGTCCTTGATCGCCGGCACGAACCAGGCGGTGCCCGGTTCGCGCGGATGCACGCCGACCGCGAACCCGAACACCGACGGCCTCACCGCCGCGACTTCGTGCCAGCGCCCGCCGCCGTCGTCGCTGCGGAAGACGCCGTTGTGGTGCTGCACCCACAGGGTGTCGGGCGCGCCCGCGCACTGCACCATGCGGTGCGGGTCCTGGATGACGGGGTCGAAGCGGCGGTCGTCCGGCATGTACGCGGCGAACATGCCCTCGCAGGTGACACGCCAGGTGGCGCCGTCGTCGTCGCTGCGCCAGACGCCGCCGCAGGACACCGCGATGCGGATGCAGCGCGAGTTCCGCGGGTCCACGCAGATCGAATGGATGCCCGGCACGTCGTAACCCCCGCCGAACCAGCCCGCGCGCGAAGGCTGGTCCCAGAGGCCGCGCATCAGCCGCCAGCTGGCGCCCTGGTCGTCGGAGCGGAACAGGCCGCCCGGCAGGGTGCCGGCCCAGAGCCGGCCCGGCTGGTCGGCACCACCGGCCTCCAGCGACCAGATCAGCTCCAGCACCGCCGGTTTGGGCGGCTTGCCGTCGCCGACCGCGACGGTGTCGTGTTCGCCGTAGGCCGGCACCGCCAGCTCGGACCAGGTCCGGCCGCGGTCGGTCGAACGCTGCAGCTTGGCGCCGAAGTGGCCGAGGTCGAGCGCGGCGTACCAGGCGCCGTCGCGCGGATCCGCCAGCGCCAGCGCGACCTTGTCGCCGAGGAAGGCCACGTGTTCCTGCGTCCAGCCGTCGCGGCCGCGCCGCAGCACGAAAAGGCCCTTGCGGGTCGAAGCCAGCAGCGTGTCGCTCATCTCAGCCTCCGGATAGCGCCTGCATCACGTAGATCTCCGCGTCCGCGCGCACGGCGAGGGCGAAGTTGGATTTGGGCTGCAGCGCGTCGCCGTCGACGAACAGGGCGACGTGGCGGCGCAGCGCGCCGCGCTCGTCCAGCACGTAACCGCGCAGGCCGGGATGGACGCCGAAGAGTCCGTCGAGCACGGCGCCGACGCTGTCGCCCGGCACCTGCAGCGCCACCTCGCCGTCGCCGGCCGGCGCCGGCGACAGCCAGCGCGCGAGGGCGGACGCGATCACGACCTTGGCCATA
>CBFGOZ010000005.1:0-30475 GCA_965650505.1 uncultured Arenimonas sp. | reverse complement strand
CGGCGTGCCGGTGTCGTAATGCAGGGTCACGTCGAGCACCGAACCGATCGCCTCGCCCATCGCCCCGACCACGAAAGCGACGCCGCCGGCCTTTGGCTTGAGCAGGTGCCGGAACGGGGAAGCCTGGCGCGCGTGTTTTTCCGCGGTGTAGCGCGTGCCCTCGACGAAGTTCATCACCGAGACCGGAATGTGCCGGAACTTCTCGCAGGCGCGCCGGGTCGCGGCGACATCGCGGCCAGCCAGCTCGGGACGTTTCGCCAGCTGCTGGCGCGAATAGCGCTTCATGAACGGGAAGTCCAGCGCCCACCAGGCCAGGCCCAGCAGCGGCACCCAGAACAGCTGGCTCTTGAGGAAGAAGCGCAGCAGCGGGATGCGGCGGTTGAACACCTTCTGCAGCACCGGGATGTCGACCCAGCTTCGGTGGTTGGCCAGCACCAGGTAGTGGCCACCGTACTGCAGCGCGTCGACGCCTTCGACGATGAAACGGGTGCGGGTGAAGACATCGATCAGGCGGCTGTTGATGCCGATCCAGCTTTCGGCGATCCGCATCAGCCCGCGGTCGAAGTGCCGGCGAAGCGCCGCGACCGGCAGCGCGGCCTTCAGCAGGGCCACGGTCAGCAGCACGGGCACGTGCAGCAGGGTGCTGGCCAGCACCAGCACGGCGGCCAGGGCGGCGCGCAGGCCGCGGGGCAGTCGGAACAGCATCTCAGGCGGTCCGGCGGCCGGTGTTCGGGAAAGGCATGCAGTCGGTATCGGTGGCGGGCGAGGACGACAGGGTAACAAGCGGGCGTTTCAGTCGGGCGGGCTCCCGACCGGAGGCGCCGCCCCGGGCAGCGCGCACGCCCCGGCCGCGCAGGCACCGGACCGGCGCTGGGCGCGGGCGGCGGCGCGGCGCACCAGCCAGCCATAAAACCGGTTGAGCCGCAGCCGCGACAGCGGCTGCCGGAAGCGCGCGACCCAGGGATACAGCCGGTCCCAGACCGGGCGCAGCCGCGGCTGGCCCCAGACCGCCGCGATGCCGGACAGGCCGACCGCGCCATAGGCCAGTTCGAACACCTCGACGCCGCGGAACCAGCGGCCCTGGGGATCCCGGGCGTGGATCAGCCGCATCAGCTCGGTCGACGGGATGCCGGCGGCGCGCGTGTGCTCATCGCTGAACCCCGTGGCGGAGGCGTCGACCAGATGCAGCTTCGCCCCGGTGTCGTGGGCGCAGAGCGCGTGCATTTCCTCGCGGCACAGTGGGCAGGACGCGTCGTAGTAGATGACCAGGGGCCAGGCGGCGCTCATGCCTTGTCTCCGTCGCGCAGCAGCTTCTGGATGCGGCTGCCGAGCTTCATCACTTTCATCAGGGTGGCGGGTTCCAGCCGCAGCATCTCTTCCCCCCAGGACGAAAGGGCGGTCATCAGCGCCAGGGTTTCCTGGATGCGCTGGCGGGCGCCCGGGTCTTCGGCGCCGTAACCGGGATCGGCGCTGAGTTCGCGCAGCATGGCCACGGTGGGGTCGAACTCGCGTGATTTACGCTCGCGCACCACGGTGCGGAAGAGCTCCCAGACGTCCCTGGAGGTCTCGAACCGGTCGCGCCGCTCGCCGACCTGGTGCGAGATGCGCACCAGCTTCAGATTGATCAGTTCGCGCAGGCTGTTGCTGACGTTCGAGCGCGCCACCCGCAGGGTGCCGGCGATCTCCTCGGCGTCCATCGGCCGGCCAGCCAGGAACAGCAGCGCATGCACCTGGGCCACGGTGCGGTTCACGCCCCAGCGCGAACCCATCTCGCCCCAATGAAGGACGAAGCGGCGGCTCAAGGGGCTGAGGGGGTCGACGGCATAGGGGGCGGCTTCGACGCTCATTCCGGGCTCCCGGTGCCGGCGTTTTCCGGCTTGCCAAAAGGCTAGTTCCGACATACATTTCTGTCAAGACAGAAATAACTGTCAATACGGGGAATCCTGATGGACGGCACCATGCTCCCCCTCCCCGCGCTTCCGCCGGATCCGGGGGGCGCGGGCAAGCCGCTCCGGGTGCTCGTGCTGGGCGGCGCCGGTTTCATTGGCCGGCACGCGGTGGCCGCCCTGCTCGCCCGCGGCCTGGTCACCGAGATCGGCAGCCGCTTCCCGGCCCGCGCCCAGTGCCGATTGCCGGCCGAGGCCCGGACCTGCCCGCGACGGCGCGTCCACTTCGAATCCCTGCTGCACGCCGACGACTGGGTGGAGGTGCTCGACGGCATCGACGTGGTCCTGAACTGCGTCGGCATCCTGCGCCAGCGCGGCCACGAGACCTACGACCGGGTCCACCACCTCGCCCCCGCCGCCCTGGCCGAAGCCTGCCGCCGTCGCGGCCTGCGCCTGGTGCATGTGTCGGCCCTGGGCCTGGAGGCGCCCGCGCGCAGCCGCTTCCTGCGCTCGAAAACCGCCGGTGAGGCAGCGCTGCGGCGAAGCGGCGCCAACGCCTGCATCGTGCGTCCCTCGCTGCTGGACGCGCAGACCGGCGGCTATGGCGCGATGTGGCTGCGGCGCGTGGCGCGCTGGCCGGTGCACGCGCTGCCGGCCGACGCCACCGGCCGCATCGCCGCGCTGGACGTGCGCGACCTCGGCGAGGCGCTGGCCACCCTGGCCCAGCGGCCGCGGCTCACCGTCGACGGCCGCCCGGAGGAATTCGAGCTGGGCGGCGACCAGGCCCTGCCCCTGCGCGACTACCTCGCCCAACTGCGCCGGCTGCACAGCCCGCGCCCAGCCTGGTACTTGCCGATTCCGGGCTGGCTGGCGCGCCTGGGCAGCCACGCCTGCGACCTGCTGCACGTGACGCCGTTTTCCTTCGGCCACTGGGAGCTGCTGCGCCGGGACAACTGCCCGCGCGAGAACCGCCTGGCCCAGCTCCTCGGCCGCGCACCCCGGCGCATCGGGGCCGCAGACGCCCCGGTTCCGGTCGCGCCGCCCGTTCCGGCGCGCTGAGGGCGGGCTTCATGCCCGAGACAGTCGGGCGCGTTTACGGTCGTCGGGACGTGACCAGGAGAGGCCGATGCCGACACCGCCAGGACAGTCCGCCTACACCTTCGGCATCGAGGAGGAGTTCTTCCTGGTGCAGGCCGATTCGCGCCGGCTGCTTCCGCGCATGCCGGCGGGACTGGTCGCGCGTGCCCGGCAGGACCTCGGGCAGGTCATCGGCCCCGAACTGCTGCAGTCGCAGCTGGAGATTTCCTCGCCCGTGTTCCATTCCGCGGCCGAGGCGCGCGCGACGATGGAGAACCTGCGCGGCGAGCTCGGCCGCATCGTCGGCGACTTCGACCTGCGCCTGCTGAGCGCCGGCACCCATCCGCAGGCCGCCTGGCGCCGGCAGCACCGGACCTCGCGCCGCCACTACCGCCGCCTGGTCGACGATTTCCAGATGATCGCCCAGCGCAACCTGGTCTGCGGCCTGCACGTGCACGTCGCGGTACCGCCCGGCGTCGACCGGGTCCGGCTGATGAACCGTGCGATGCCCTGGCTGCCGCTGTTCCTCGCGCTGTCGACCTCCTCGCCGTTCTGGAGCCGGCGCCGCACCGGCCTGCTGAGCTACCGGCAGGCGCTGTACGACGAGTGGCCGCGTACCGGCATCCCCGATTTTTTCGACGACCAGGTCCAGTACGACGCCTTCGCCGCCCTGCTGGCCAGGCACGGTGCGATCAAGGACGCCGGCTCGCTGTGGTGGGGCATCCGGCCGGCGCTGGACTACCCGACGCTCGAACTGCGCATCGCCGACGCCTGCACGCGCCTGCGCGACACCCTGGCGATCGCGGCGCTGTTCCGCTGCCTGTTGCGGTTCCTGGTGCGCCAGCCCGGGCACGGCGGGGAGCGCAGCGCGATAACCCGCCGCGTGATCGACGAGAACCGCTGGCGCGCCAAGCGCTTCGGCCTGCAGGCCCGATTCATGGACGAAGGGCGCGACGCCATCGAAACCGCGCCCGAGGCCCTGGCACGGCTGCGCGGCCTCTGCGCCGAGGACGCGGCGGCGCTGGACTGCGAAGACAGCCTCGCCGGGCTCGACGCCCTGCTGGCCGAAGGCACCAGCGCCGAGGTCCAGCTGGCGATCTACGACCGACGCTGCGAAGCCGGCGACAGCCCGACCCAGGCGCTCTCGGCGGTGCTCGACTGGCTGATCGACACCACCGCCTGCCCGGCCTCGCCATGAACCGCGACCGCGCCCTCCTGGTCGGGCTTTCGCCGCGCCTGATGCGCAACCTGCCGGCGCCGTTCGGCCTGCAGGGCAAGACCCTGCAATACCTGGAGCAATCGGTCGCGCACTGGGTAATGGCGGCCGGCGCGATCGCGGTGATGATCCCCACGGTGGATCCCGAGGGCGAGGTCGACGAGGACGACATCGCGATCGACGACTACGTCGCCGCGCTCGATGGCCTGGTGCTGCAGGGCGGCGCCGACATCGACCCGGTGGCCTACGGCGAACCGCCGCACGCGCTGCTGCAGGCGACCGACCCGGTCCGGGACCGCTTCGAACTCGCCCTGCTGCGTGGCTTCGTGCAGGCCGGGAAGCCGGTGTTCGGCATCTGCCGGGGAATGCAGCTGATCAACGTGGCCTTCGGCGGCAGCCTGCACCAGGACCTCGTCGCCGCCGGAGCGACCCGGGCCGCGCACGTCTCCGGCCACTACGACGAGCACAGCCACGAACTCACCCTGGCCGCGGACGGCTGGCTGGCGCGGCTCTATGCCGGCGACCGCACGCACCGCGTCAACTCGATCCACCACCAGGGCGTGAAGCGGCTCGGCGAGGGCCTGCAGGTGGAGGCCTGGTCCGAGGACGGCGTGCCCGAATGCCTGCGCGCCACCGGCCCGGGTTTCGTGCTCGGCGTGCAGTGGCATCCGGAATTCCACGACCGTCGCTTCCCCGACCTGATGCCCGGCGCGCCCCTGCTCCAGGCCTTCCTCGACGCCGCCCGCCGCCGGCGGGATACCGCTGCCCAGACCCCCTGAGCGGACGTGCTAGCCTTGCCGCCGTCGTCATGGCGCGTCGGGGGGCCCGCCTTGAACCTGGATCCTTTCGCCAGCGCATTGATCGCCCTGCTCGCCTCCGCGGCGATGTCGGCGGCGCTGTATGCGGCGGCCGCCCGCCAGCCGGACGAACTGGCGCGCCCCCAGCGCATCTGGGCGCGCGCGATCGTGCTCGCGCCGGCCGGCTGGCTGCTGCTGGAGTGGGCGCAGGACCAGCCCGCGCTGGCGGTGCCCGGCAAGACCCTGATCGTCGCCTCATTCGTCGAGTACCTGCGCGCCCTGCTCGCAAGCCGCGGCCGCATGCCGGATTCGCCCTGGTTCGCGGCGCCGGTCTGCCTGGTGGCGGTGGCCAGCGCGATCACCCTGTTCACCCAGCCCGGCCTGCCGATGCGCACCGGCCTGCTGTCCCTGCTCTGCGCCGGCATCGCCGCCAGCACGGCGGTGATCGCGCTGCGCGGCGGCCGCGAGCGCAGCGGCGGCAATGCCGGCATCGTCGCCGCCGCCTTCCTGATGTGCGCCGCGGTGATGCTGGCGCGCGGCGTGCTGCTGTTCATGCCCGAAGGCAGCGCCGCCCGCGCCTGGATCGACCAGCCCTGGGTCGAGACCCTGATGCTGGGCGGCGCGATGCTGGCGCCGGCGGTGGCCAGCCTCGGGTTCGTGCTGATGGGCAGCGAACGCCTGCTCGAGCGCCTGGAAGGCATCGCCAGCACCGACAGCCTGACCGGCCTGCTCAGCCGCAACGCCTTCCTGCAGCGTGCCGAGGCCCTGCTCGAATCGCCGCGCCTGGCGGGCGCCGCGCTGCTGGTGCTGGACCTGGACCACTTCAAGCAGATCAACGACAACCATGGCCACGACGTCGGCGACCAGGCCCTGCGGCTGGTTGCCGATGCGATGCGCCAGGTGCTGCGCCCCGGCGACCTGCTGGGCCGGCACGGCGGCGAGGAATTCACCGTGCTGCTGCCGGGCCGCGGGCTGGCGGAGGCCGAGGAGGTCGCGCAGGCGCTGCGCACCTCGGTGCACCACATCGGACTGCTGGCCGATGGCGAGGCCGTGCACCTGCGCGTTTCGATCGGCGTCGCGACGCTGGCGCCGGGCGACACCGACCTGGCCCGGCTGCTCAAGCGCGCCGACGCCGCGATGTACGCCGCCAAACACGGCGGCCGCGACCAGGTGCGGGTGGCGCCGGCGGGCCAGGCCTGAGGCCCGGCCCGCCCGGCCATCAGGCCCGGCGGTAGTGGTCGGCGACCTGGTAGGTGCGGGCGTAGGCCGCGAACGCCAACGCAGCCAGGAAGGCGAAACCGGCGAAGAAGAACATCAGGAAGGCGTTCTCGGTCCAGCCCTGCGCGGTGATCCAGGCGATCACGCCCGGGTCGCGGACGGTGACGTTGGTCAGCAGCACCCAGAGTCCGCCGAAGGTGCTGGTGAGGTACCAGAAGGCCATGATCACGCCCTTCATCGCCATCGGCGCCTGGCTGTAGGCGAACTCCAGCGCGGTCGCCGACACCAGCACTTCGCCGAAGGTCAGCAGCAGGTAGGGCAGCGTCTGCCAGGCCAGCGACACCTCGGCGCCCGCGTCCAGCTGGAGCTGCAGCAGGCCGGCGATCACCCACGACATCGCCGCGATCACGATGCCCCAGCCCATGCGCTTGAGCGCCGTGACCCGGAAGCCCATGCGCGTGAGCATCGGGTAGAGCACGAGGTTGTTGAAGGGGATCAGCAGCATCACCATCAGCGGGTTCAGCGCCTGCATCTGGGTGGCGTCCTTCACCAGCCAGCTCGGCCACCACCACAGCTCGTGCGGGATCACCATGGCCTTGCCCTGGATCACCCAGGTCGAGGCCTTCTGGTCGAACAGCGACCAGAACGGCGTCACCAGCGCGAACACGATCAGGATGCGCAGCACGGCGCGCACGCCGTCGATGGCGGTGTCCGGGTGGTGGCCGCGCGCGCGCTCGAGCTGGGCCGAGGCGCCGAAGCCGACGCCGGCGATGACCACGCCCAGCGCCAGGCAGGCGGTGATCACGAAACCCCAGGGCTCCGGCCACAGCGCCACGCCGGCGAACTTCAGCGCCCACAGCAGCAGCATCGCCGCGGCGGCGACCAGGCTGCCGCCGGCGATCAGGGTGCCGATGCCGAAGCCGTTGCCCAGCAGCGCGGTGCGCACCACCTTCAGGAAGGAATCCGGGTCGGTGCCGTGCGAGGGCGGCACGTTGACGTACTGGCGGCGGCCGGCCCAGAAGATCACCGTGGCGATGAACATCAGGATGCCCGGGATGCCGAAGGCCCAGGCCGGGCCCCAGCTGCGCAGCACCAGCGGCATCAGCAGCGAGGCGAAGAACGAGCCGAAGTTGATGATCCAGTAGAAGGCGTCGAAGACGACCTTGGCCTTGTGCTTGTTGCTCTGGTCGAACTGGTCGCCGCAGAACGTGACCACCAGTGGTTTGATGCCGCCCG
This sequence comes from uncultured Arenimonas sp., assembly GCA_965650505.1. Lineage (GTDB taxonomy): Bacteria > Pseudomonadota > Gammaproteobacteria > Xanthomonadales > Xanthomonadaceae > Arenimonas. Next base: position 23,045 of record CBFGOZ010000005.1, on the reverse strand, counting down.
AGCCCAGGGCGATCAGGAACAGGCCGGTATAGAAGCCGGTGGCGTTGGATTCGAACAGCGCCAGGCAGGCGTGGCCGGCGCAGTAGATCAGCGAGAACCACAGCACGGTGTTGTACTTGCCGAAGTAGCGGTCCGACAGCCAGCCGCCCAGCAGCGGGAAGAAGTACACGCCGATCACGAAGCTGTGGAACAGGTCCTTGGCCGCGCCCTCGCGGGACGCCTGGTCGGGCAGGTAGGCCAGCAGCACCGAACTGATCAGGAACGGCACCAGGATGTTGCGCATGCCGTAGAAGCTGAAGCGCTCGCAGGCCTCGTTGCCGATGATGTACGGGATCTGCCGCGGCAGCGGCGCGTTCGGGTCGGGCGTGGCCGACGGGGTCGCGGCAAGGGTCATGGAGGTCCTTCGGCTTGCGGGAGTCGGGGCATTGTCCACAGATCGTGGGCCGGACCCAAATGCCGGCCGCCCCGGAGCCGCGGGACGGCCGTCAGGTCCCCGCGGCGACAGGGGCGATTGTCATCGGCCTGAAAGCAGCCGCCGCCACGCTGCGCGCCTTGTCCCGGACGGATCCCGACACCATGACGCGCTCTCTGCTGCCGCTGTTCTCCCTGCTGCTTGCCACCCTGCCCTTCGCCGCCCTGGCCCAGGAGACCGAGCCGGAGCGCGTCCGGATCCACGGGTCGAACGTGCTCGGCCACCGGGTGATGCCGGCGCTGGCGCGCGCCTGGCTGCAGGATGCCGGCTATGGCGACCTGCGCACGCAGCGCGTCGGCGGCCGCTTCGAGATCCACGCGCGTCGCGACGACGAACGCGTGGTCGTTGAGATCGAGACGCCGGGCTCCTCCGCGGCCTTCAAGGCCCTGATCGCCGGGGAGGCGGAGATCGGCATGTCGGCGCGCGCACCCACCGCGAAGGAGCTGGACGATGCCTGGCTGGTCGGGCGGCTGCGTTCGCCGGACCAGGAATACGTCGTGGGCCTGGATGGCCTGGCGCTGATCGTGCACCCGGACAATCCGGTCCAGGCCCTGAGCCGCGACCAGCTGCGGCAGGTGTTCAGCGGGCGCGTGCGCGACTGGTCGGCCCTGGGCGGCCGCGCCGGGGCGATCACGCTGGTCGGCCTGGGCGCTAGGACCGGCGGCCACGAACTTCTGTCCTCCCTCGTGCTCGGTGGCGGCCGCCAGGCCGCTACCACATCGGTGCAGGCCAGCTCGCGCAAGGTCGCCGAGGCCGTGGCGCGCGACCCGCGGGCGATCGGCTACGTGCCGGCCGGATTCGAACCCGCCGGCGTCCGGGCGCTCGCGGTGTCGGCTGGCGGGCTGGCGGTGCCGCCGACGCGCGTCAACGTGATGACCGAGGACTATCCGCTGACGCGGCGTCTGCATCTTTACGGCGGCCAGCTGATGTCGGCGCTGGGGCGCAGCCTGGCCAACTTCGCCATCTCGCCAGCCGGACAGGCGGTGGTGGCGCGCACGGGCATGCTCGCCCTGACGCCGCGTGTGCTGCCCGCCATTCCGGCAACCGACGCTCCCGAGGACTACGCGCAGATGCTGGCGGGTGCGCAACGACTGGGCACCAACCTGCGCTTCGGCAAGGAATACACCGTGCTCGACAGCCGCGGCACCCAGGACCTTGCGCGGGTGATCGACTTCCTGCGCGAGCCTGCGAACCAGGGCCGCGAGCTGATGCTGATGGCCTTCGCCGCGCCCGATGCCGGCGGACCGGCGCGGGCGCTGTTCCTCAGCCAGGACCGCGTGGACTTCGTCGCCGACCTGCTGGGCGAGGCCGGCGTCCAGGTCAGCCGGCGCCGCGGCTTCGGCAGCCGCGCGGCGCTGACCGCCGGCGACGACGACCGGGCCCGCTACGTCAACGAACGCGTCGAACTCTGGGTGCGTTGACTGCGATGATCGCCGGACGTTCCGCCGCGAGCGCCGTCAGCGCACCGCCGGCGCGGGCTGGCGGGACGGCGCGGGGTTGTTAGACTCCGCGCAATCCCCCGCCTGCGGACGCCATGCGAAATCTCCGGACGATCCTGGTGGTGGGGCTGCTGCTGGTGCTCGCCTGGACCTGGCAACACGGCGAATTCGCGCCAATCGGTCCGGACGCCTCGAGCGCGCCGCCGGCTTCCGCGCCGAGCGGAAGTCCGCCCGCGCCTGAGGACGCCCGCGCCCCGGAGGCCGGCCGCCGCCTGCCCGCCTTCCTGCCGCCGGAAGCGCATGACACGTTGGCGCTGATCGAGCGCGGCGGCCCCTTCCCGCACCGGCAGGACGGCAGCGTGTTCCAGAACCGCGAACGACGGCTGCCGCCGCGGCCGCGCGGCCACTACCGCGAGTACACCGTTCGAACGCCCGGCCTGGGCCACCGCGGGCCGCGCCGCATCGTCACCGGCGGCGACCCGCCGCAGGACTACTGGTACACGGACGACCACTACGCCAGCTTCCGCCGCTTCGAGGTGCCGCGATGAGCGTGCAGCCGCTGTCGTCGCTGCTGGTCGAGGCCGAACAGGCCGGCACCTTCTACCTCACCGCCTCCGACCTCGGGCCGCTGCAGCAGGCCGCGCAGGATGTCGGGTTCCTCTGCGTGCCGCTCGACCTGTCGGGCTGCGCCGACAAGGTGGCGCTGATGCGCGCCTTCGCGGCGGCCTTCGGATTCCCCGAGTGGTTCGGGCACAACTGGGACGCGCTGGCCGACTGCCTGGGGGACCTGGCCTGGCTGCCAGCCGAGGGTTACGTGCTGGGCCTGCAGAACGTGCAGGCACTGCGCGATGCCGACCCGGCGGACTACGCGACCCTGATCGCCGTGCTCGAGGGCGCCTGCGAGGACTGGCGCGAGCGCGGCACGCCGTTCTGGGCCTTCATCGCCCTGCCCGACGAGCAGTTCGACGCGCTGCCGTCCTGAGGCTCAGCGCCCGAAGAACAGGAAAGGCAGAAGCGTCAGCGCCAGCACGAACAGGATGCCGAGCGCGGCGGCGACGGCCTGCAGCGGGTTCTCGCGCAGCAGCCCCCAGGTTCCGCGCAGCCGGCCTTCACGGCGCTGGGCTTCACGCTCTTCGTATGCGCGGCGGGCACGTTCGTCCTGATACTCGCGCAGGCGCAGGCGGGCGCGCTCCTCCTGCAGCGGATCGGCCAGCCAGAGTCCGCCCGCCGATATGCCGAACGGCCCGGGACGGGTCTCGTAGTAGTCGATGCCCTGCGCGTCGAGCAGGGCGCGGACCTCGTCGGCCTCGTCGTCGGGCACGTGGCGCAGGTTGAGCAGCAGGATGGCCATGGCGCGATCATAGCGGGCGGGGCCGCGGCTGCGGCCATAATGCCGCGCATGCCGCCCTCCGTCGCCCGCACGGTCGCCCTGACCACGTTCGCCCTGCTCGCCTTCGCCGGCAACTCCCTGCTGTGCCGCTGGGCGCTGGAGCGCAGCCAGACCGATCCGGCCAGTTTCACCACGCTCCGGCTGGTCGCGGGCGCCGTGGTGTTATGGCTGCTCGTGCGGTCGCGCGACCAGCGGATCGGCGGCGACTGGCCTTCGGCCTGGGCGCTGTTCGTCTACGCCGCGGCTTTTTCCTGGGCCTATACCGGCCTGTCCGCCGGCACCGGCGCGCTGCTGCTGTTCGGCGCCGTGCAGGCGACGATGCTGCTGCTGGGGCTGCGCGCCGGCGCGCGCTGGTCACGCTGGCAGTGGCTCGGCCTGGGCCTCGCGATGACGGGCCTGGCCTGGGTGCTGATGCCTGGCCTGAGCGCCCCGGCGCCCCTGCCGGCGGCGCTGATGCTGGCGGCCGGCGCCGCCTGGGGCGTCTACACGCTGCGCGGCCGCGGCGTCGTGGACGCCACCGGCGCGACGGCCGGCAACTTCGTCCGCGCGGTGCCGCTGGCGATGATCGGCAGTGCGCTCGCCTGGCCGTGGTTCGGAATCGACGCCAACGGCGCAATCGCCGCCCTGCTGTCCGGCGCCGTGACCTCGGGACTCGGATATGCGGTCTGGTACACCGCGCTGCGCGGCCTGACCCCCCAGGCGGCCGGCAGCTGCCAGCTCAGCGTGCCGGTGATCACCGCGGTCGCCGGCCTGCTGTGGCTGGGCGAAAACATAGGACTGCAGCTGATGATCGGGTCGGCGGCGGTGCTGCTGGGCATCGCACTCACCCTGCCCTGGCGCGCCCGTCCCGCCGCGCCGTGATCGCACTCAGCGATCGCGCAGGCGAAGCCCCAGGTCGGGCTGGTCGATGAAAAATCCGTCGACGCCGAGTTCGAGCAGGCGACGGCCGTAGGCCTCGCCGCCCAGCTCGGCGCGCAGCGTGTAGGGATGCACCACCAGACCCGCCGATCGGGCATCGGCCAACAGCGATGAGGCGGCCGCATCCGGTCCATCGGGCAGCACCGACTCGAAGTTGGGGCCCAGGGCGGCGATGCCCTGCCCGCGCAGCCAGTGCAGGGCCGCGGGCTGCAGCAGGTGGGCGTAACGCGTGTGCTCCCCGAGGCCGTCGGGCCAGCACGCGCCGAGGCCGCCATAGACCGCCTCCAGGTCATGGCCCTGACCCAGGTGCCAGGCCAGGTCCTGCGGCCGGCCGCGGCGCGGATTGCCGACCAGCTGCACCAGCGGGAGATCGACCCCGGCCGCGGGCATCCAGACCCGCCGCAGCTCGAGCAGGCTTTCGATCTCGAAGGACTGCAGGAAGACACGATCCGCATCGGTGAAGCCGGCGGCGCACAGCTCTACCACCACGCGCTGCGGCAGCGACAGGCCGATACCTTGGCCATCGAGGTGCCGGCCCTCCCGCAGGAAGTAGGTCGGATGCTTGGTTTCCGGGTAGACGCCGACGCGTCGGCCACGGCCCTCCGCCTGCCGCAGCAGAGCGAGGACTTCGGCGAAGGTCGGCACCTCGAAGCGACCGTCGTAGGCAGCGTTGTCCGGACGCAGCTGCGGCAGCCGCTCGCGCGCCCGCAGCGTCTTGATCTCGTCGAGCGTGAAGTCCTCGCTGAACCAGCCGGTGCGCTCGATGCCGTCCACCAGCTTCACGCAACGACGGTCGGCGAACACCGGGCGATCCGCGACGTCGGTGCTGTCGGACAGCTCGTTCTCGTGCCGAGCGATCAGCACGCCGTCGCGCGTGGGCACCAGGTCGGGTTCGATGAAGTCGGCGCCCTGTTCGATCGCCAGCGCGTACGCGGCCAGGGTGTGTTCGGGCCGGTAGCCGCAGGCCCCGCGGTGGGCGATGACCAGGGGCTTCATCGGTGCTCGATCAGGTCCCAGCGGTTGCCGTACAGGTCTTCGAACACCGCGACGCTGCCGTAGTCCTCGTGGCGCGGCGCCTCGGCGAAACGCACGCCGGCGGCCAGCAAACGGGCGTGGTCGCGGGCGAAGTCGTCGGTGTGCAGGAACAGCCAGACACGCCCGGCGCCCTGTCGGCCGACCAGGGCCCGCTGTTCTTCGCTGGCGGCCTGCGCCAGCAGCAGGCAGGTTTCGGTCGCCCCGGGCGGCGCCACCCGCACCCAGCGTTTGCCGGGGCCGCGCGGCGTGTCCTCCAGCAACCGGAAGCCAAGTCTGCCCACGAACCAGGCGATCGCCTCGTCGTAGTCGCGCACCAGCAGGGACAGGGCACCGAGGGTCTGGGTCATGCCGGCATTGTGGACCGCTTGCGCCCGTGGCAAAACCCGCGCCGTCCCGGCATGATCGCCCCGGACCCGGCCTGCGAAGCCGGGCCGCCACCGATCAGGAGCACACCATGGCCAAGGGCCTGAACCAGAAGAAGACCGAAAAGAAGAAGCCGGAGAAGTCGCTGAAGGAAAAGCGCGAAGCCAAGCAGCAGAAGAAGGCTTCCAAGGGCTGATCCGCCGCGCCACCTGCGTCCTGCGCCGGCACGACCCGGCGCAGGCGCCTACAATGGCGCATGTCCGACACCCCCACCGATTCCCCCGACGGCCAGCGCCTCGCAAAACGCGTCGTCGAACTCACCGGCTGCTCGCGCAGCGAGGCCGAGCATTACGTCCAGGGCGGCTGGGTGCGGGTGGACGGCGAAGTGGTCGAAGAGCCGCAGTTCAAAGTCACCAACCAGCACGTCGAGATCGACCCGGACGCCAGACTCACCGCGCCCGAACCCGCCACGATCCTGCTGAACCTGCCCGCCGGCGCCAACGCCGCCGAATACCTGCGCCCGGAGAACCACTGGCCCGAGGACCCCTCCGGCTGGCGCCTGCTCAAGCGCCATTTCCCGCGCCTGGCCGAAGCCCTGCCGATGGAGCCGGGCGCCAGCGGCCTGGCCATCTTCAGCCAGGACGGCCGCGTGCTGCATCGGCTGAAGGAGGACGGCGCCCGGCTCGAGCAGGAGATCGTGGTGGACGTCGAGGGCGAACTTGCGCCCTACGGCTGGAGCCGGCTCACCGGCGGCACGAGCTTCCAGGGCTGGCCGGTGCCTGCGTTCAAGGTCAGCTGGCAGAGCGAGGCGCGGCTGCGTTTCGCCATCAAAGCCGTGCGTCCAGGCCTGATCGCGCACCTGTGCGAAGAGGTCGGGCTGCGCGCCACGGCGATCCGGCGGCTGCGCGTGGGCCGGGTCGGGCTGGCGAAAACGCCGCCCGGCTTCTGGCGCTACCTGCCGGTCAACGACCGCTTCTGACCTAGACCTCTTCCTCCGGCACCGCCGCCCGTTCGCGCAGGAATTTCGCCAGGCCGCCCAGCTGCAGCCCTTGCACCCGGTCCACTACCGGCGCGAACTTCGACAGGTCGTCCGGCGTGTAGCCGCCGGCGCGGTACCAGAGCGTGATGCGGGTGCCGCCGCCTTCGGCCGGCGCCAGCCGGAACTCCAGCGCGCCGTGCAGGCCCATGCCCTGCAGCGGACCCAGGCCGCCGGTCAGGCGCAGGGTCTTGCCAGGGTCGACGAAGGTCACCGACATGTGCCAGGCCTGCTGGTCGCCGGCGATTTCGCAGAAGCAGCCGCCGACCCGCGGCACGATCGACAGCTTCGAGGCGTCGCCCCACCAGGTGTGGTCGGCCGGCCACCAGCGGCCGACATCGTCCACCAGGGCCTTCCAGGCGGCGTTGGCGTCCACCGGCACCACCTCGCTGTTTTCGATGGTGAAGCCGCTGGGGCTGCTGTCCTTGACCGCGGCCTGGGCCGGCAGGACGCCGGACAGCAGCAGGGCGGCGGCAAGCAGGCGAATGCGCATGGTCGGTGTCTCCCTCTGGCCTGGGCCGATTTAGCCGCCGGCCCTGCCCGGCTGGCAAGGGCCGGCGCTCATGCCTGCGGCGAATCGGGGTATTCCCGCGACCGGCTTGATCTTCTTCGATGCTTCGGGTCTCGTGGCGCTGTCCTTTCACCCTCATCGCCATGTCCCGCCTGCTGGTTTTCCAACACGTCGCCGCCGAGCCCCTGGGTACGCTGGATCCGCTGATCCGCCGGCGCGGCCACCGCATCCGCTTCGTCAACTTCGAGCGCGATCCCGGCGCCCAGCCCAGCATCGACCGCTACCGCGGCCTGGTCGTGCTGGGCGGACCGATGAACGTCGAGGACCAGGACCGGCGCCCGCACCTGCGCACCGAACTGCGGGTGATCGAACAGGCCCTGCGCCAGGGCAAGCCGGTGCTGGGCATCTGCCTGGGCGCCCAGCTGCTGGCGCACGTGCTGGGCGCACCGGTGCGCCGGCACGAGCGGCCCGAGATCGGCTGGTACGACCTGCATCTGACCGACGCCGGCCAGGCCGACCCGATGCTGGGCAAGCTGGCGCCGCGCACGCCGGTGTTCCAGTGGCACGGCTATACCTTCGACCTGCCCGCCGGCGCCGTGCAGCTGGCGCGCACCGACACCTGCGAGCAGCAGGCTTTCCGCTGGGGCGAAAACGCCTACGGCCTGCAGTTCCACCCCGAAGTGGACGAGCCGCTGATCGAACGCTGGCTGGAGAAACCCGACCACGCCGACGAGCTCTGCCACCCCGCCCTGCCGCACGGCCGCGAGGCGATCCGCGAACACACGCGCGAACGCGCCGCGCCGCTGCAGCGGCAGGCCGGTCCCGCCTTCGAAGCCTTCCTGGACCTGGTGGGCCGCCCCGCGCGGCGCCTGGTGCTGCCGTCTCGCGAATGGGCCTGAGCCGCTGACCCGGAACCCGGCCGGACGCCGTTCTCCTGTTCGACGTCCACGGGGAGCAGGCGATGAAGGCATGGTCGGCGGAACGAGGAGTGGCCTGGCTGATGCTGGTGGGCGCCGGTCTCGTGGCCTGCGGCCAGGCACCGACGCCCCCGGCGGCACCCGCCGCACCGGCCTTCCCGCAGGTCGCCGTGCCCGAAGGCACCTCGGTCCGCCCGCTGAGCGACCGCGTCTTCGAAGCCACCGCCGCGCGCCGCGACCGCGGCCGCTACCTGGGCGAGGGCCTGCTGCAGTGCCTGATCTGCCACTCCGAACGCGACTGGGAGCAGCCCGGTGCGCCGCCCAAGGCCGGCCGCGAAGGGGCCGGCCTGGTCTGGCGCGACGACGGCAAGGGCCGGCGCCTGGTCGCCGCCAACCTCACGCCCGACCTTGAGACCGGCACCGGCCGCTGGAGCGACGACATGCTGGCCCGCGCGATCCGCGAGGGCATCGGCCACGACGGCCGGGTGCTGCATCCGGCGATGTGGTACCGCTCGTTCTCGCATCTGAGCGACGAGGACCTGGCCTCGGTCGTGGTCTGGCTGCGCACGCTCACGCCGGTGCGCAACGAACTGCCCAAAACCCAATTGAGCGACGAGGAGCTGAAACGATTCGCATCGGCCCCGCGCGCCATCCGCGAACCGATACCAGCGCCGGAATTCGCCACCCCGGCCGAACGCGGCCGCCATCTGGCCAGCCTGGCTGATTGCAGTGGCTGCCACACCGGCTGGGAGGCCCCGCGCCTGGCGGGGCTCTACGCAGGCGGCAACCTGATCGAACGCGGCGAGCACAAGGCCCACAGCAGCAATCTCAATCCGCACCCTTCGGGCGTGGACTACGACGCCGAATCCTTCATCCAGATCATCCGCACCGGCAAGGGCGGCACCACCCATGCCCTGATGCCCTGGGTGGCCTTTGGAAAACTCGACGGCACCGACCTGCGCGCCCTGCACGCCTGGCTGGCCAGCCGGCCGCCGATCGCGCACTGGGTCAGCAACCAGGCGGCGCCGACGATGTGCGCGGTCTGCGGCCAGGAGCACGGACTGGGCGAGCGCAACCGTATCGAGCTGCCCGCTGCGGCACCGGTCGACCCGGCGCGCTTCGACGCATTGGTCGGTCGCTTCCACAACGAGCGCTACGACTGGGCGATGGACATCGTCCGCGACGGCGACCGGCTGCTGGCCCGCGAGCCCGGGCGCCCAGGCGAACTGCACCTGATTCCGCTCTCGGACCTGCGCTACTGGCCCGACGGCGGCCTCGCACCGCTGCGCTTCGAGCTGGACGCGCAGGGCCGCGCGCTGCGCATCGTCTCGGAAGAAGAGGCCGACCTCGTGCTGGAGCGGGTCATCGAACCCTGAGGCCCCGGCCCGGGGCCTCGCAAAAAAGGCGAATCCGGCGCCCCTCCCGCTGGCCCGCGCGGGAATGCGAGAATCGGCCATCGCACCCGACCGGATTTCCCATGGCCTCCAGCCTGCTCGCCCTGCTCGACGACATCGCCACCATCCTCGACGACGTGTCGGTGATGACCAAGGTCGCGACCAAGAAGACCGCCGGCGTGCTCGGCGACGACCTGGCGCTGAACGCCCAGCAGGTGGCGGGCGTGAAACCCGAGCGCGAACTGCCGGTGGTCTGGGCGGTGGCCAAGGGATCGTCGGTCAACAAGCTGATCCTGGTGCCGGCGGCGCTGGCGATCAGCGCCTTCGAGGGCTGGCTGCACTCGCGCGGCTTCGGCCTGCCGATCATCACCACCCTGATGATGATCGGCGGCGCTTTCCTCTGCTACGAAGGCGTCGAGAAGCTCGCGCACAAGTTCCTGCACGGCAAGGCCGAGGAAGCGAAGCACCACGCCGAGCTGGTGGTGGCGGTGGCGGACGAGAACATCGACCTGGTCGCGCACGAGAAGGACAAGATCAAGGGCGCCATCCGCACCGACTTCATCCTGTCGGCCGAGATCATCGTGATCAGCCTGGGCACCGTCGCCGGCAAGGACTTCGCCACCCAGGTCGGCGTGCTGGTGGCCATCGCCGTCATCATGACGGTGGGCGTCTATGGTCTGGTCGCCGGCATCGTCAAGCTCGACGACAGCGGCCTGTACCTGAGCCAGCTGCCGGGCGACGGCGGGCTGCGCCGGTTCAAGCGGGCCCTCGGCCGCGGCATCCTGCGCGCCGCGCCGTGGCTGATGAAGTTCCTGTCGGTGGCCGGCACCGCGGCCATGTTCCTGGTCGGCGGCGGCATCCTGGCGCACGCGATCCCCGCGATCCACCACTTCGTCCAGGGCCTGGCGCCGGAAGGCGGGCTGGGCACCCTGGTTTCGATGACCGCCGACGCCGTGGTCGGCATCCTCACCGGCATCGTCGTGGTGCTGGCGGTGACCGCGTGGCGCAAGCTGCGCGGCCCCGGCAAGGCCCGGACCGCTTAAACTGCCCGCCTTCTCTTCCAGACCGACGCCATGTCCACCGCCCAACGCCCCGTTCCGCTCGTCATCGACTTCCTGGCCGAGATCGCCCACCCCTGGTGCGTGATCGCCCTGGTCACGCTCGAGCGCGCGCTGATGTCGCTGCGCAACGAAGTGAAGGCGGAGATCCAGTTCCAGCCCTTCGAACTCTCGCCCACGCTGGGCCCCGAGGGTGAAACCGTGGCCGAAGGCCTGGCGCGCCGGCTGCAGTGGACCGCCTCGCAGACGCTGGACAACCAGATGCTGGCGCAGGCCCGCGCCCGCGCGATCGGCATCGAGTTCACCGCCAACCCCGAGCGCCGGGTGCACAACACCTTCGACGCGCACCGGCTGATGCGCTGGGCCGGACGCCAGAACGCCGCCCGCGCCCTGTACCTGGCGCTGGCCGACGCCGGCGCCAACCGCGGCGAGAACCTGTCCTCGCGCGAGGTCCTGGCCCGGATCGCCGGCGAAGCGGGCCTGGATGCGGCGGCGGCGTACGCCGTGCTGGCCAGCGACCAGTTCGCCGACGAGGTGCGCACCATCGAAGTGCACTACCGCAAGCTGATGGTGTTCGAGGTGCCGACCCTGGTGATCAACGCCAGGCACCGCATCAACGGCGCCATGACCTACGAGGCGATGGTCTCGGGCCTGCGCCAGATCGCCGCCCGGCCGGCCTGAGCCTCCCGCTCCGCCCACGGCGCACGCACGGCAGGCGCCCGAGGGCGTAAGATGGCCCCGCGCCATCGTTCCACGAGCGCGTCACGCCCGGGCCCCGCGGCCCCCTCGTTTCGCTCCCTTCCGCGTTCACGTCCCGGCCCCGGGACGACGCCCCCACGGGAGCGCCCATGCCGGGCTACACCACCCGCCTGCTCACCCTGCGTTTCGGCGGCCACGACTACCGCATCCGCGCGCTGAGCGACCTTCAGCAGTTCGCCGATCCGCACGGCCTGGCCGACCGCGCCGGCATCTCCTCGGCGCAGTGGAGCCTGTTCGGCCAGGTCTGGCCGGCGAGCCGGGTGCTGGCCCAGGCCATGTGCGGCTTCGAGGTCGCCGGCAAGCGCATCCTGGAGCTCGGCTGCGGGCTTGGGCTGTCCAGCCTGGTGCTGCAGCGTCGCCAGGCCGACATCACCGCCAGCGACCACCACCCGCTGGCCGAGGAGTTCCTGACCTACAACGCCGCGCTCAACGGCCTGCCCACGCCGGCCTACCTGGACCTGGCCTGGACCCTGCCCCAGCCCCGGCTCGGCCGGTTCGACCTGATCATCGGCAGCGACCTGCTCTACGAGCGCGGGCACGCCGCGCAGATCGCCGCCCTGATCGCCAACCACGCCCGCCCCGATGCCGAAGTGCTGATCACCGACCCGGGCCGCGGCAACAGCGGCGCCTTCACCACCGCCCTGCTCGACCAGGGTTTCAGCGTGGACGAAGTGCGCAGCGCCTTCGACGACGGCGACGTGGCGCCTTTCCGCGGCCGCCTGCTGAGCTACCGCCGATGAAACCCCTGCCCGGTCCCGCACCGCGCCTGATCGGAAGCCGCCCCGCGCCGGAGCCGGCCGCGCACTGCGACACCTGCACCGGCCTGTGCTGCCGCCTGACGGTGGTGCTGACGCCGGGCGACGAGGCGGTGCCGGCCGAACTGGTCGCCACGGGCGCCGGCGGCCTGCGCTCGATGGCGCACCGCGCCGACGGCTATTGCGTGGCGCTGGCCGACGACGGCCGCTGCGGCATCTACGCGCTGCGTCCGCAGGCCTGCCGGCGCTTCCTGATGGCGGGCCCGTACTGCCGCGCTGTCCGCGAGGATGCCGCGCGCGCGACCGCCCCCTTGCCGACCTGACCCGCGCGCCGCGATCCGCGTGCCTTGCGCCTGGGGTCCCCGGCACCGTCGGACCGGGCGGTCGGCACGGCTCCACACTGTTGCGGCCACGGGGCTTCCCCGAACAGTCGCCGACACCATGATGGGCGCAGACAAAACCGGATCCAGCCCATGAGCCTTCGCCGCATCGCCGCCTTCTCCGATGGCCCCACCGGCGGCAACCCCGCCGGCGTGCACCTTTCCCGCGACCTGCCCGATGCGGCGGCCATGCAGCGCATCGCCGCCGAGGTCGGTTTTTCGGAAACCGCGTTCGCGGCACCGGTCGGCGATGGTTTCCGCGTCCGCTACTTCTCGCCGGAATCGGAGGTGCCCTTCTGCGGCCACGCCACCATCGCCCTGGGCGCGGCGCTGGCGATGGACCATGGCGACGGCGTGTACGCGCTGACGCTCAACCAGGCCCGCATCACCGTCGAAGGCCGCCGTGAGCCGGACGGCCGGTTCGCCGCCGCCCTGCAGTCGCCGCCGACCCGCAGCGAAGCGGCGCCACCGGAACTGGTGGCCGACGCGCTGGCGCTGTTCGGCTACAAGCCGGGTGACCTCGACCCGCGCCTGCCGCCCGCCCGCGTCCACGGCGGCGCCGACCACCTGCTGCTGGCGCTGCGCGACCGCGGGGCCCTGCGCGCGATGTCCTACGACCTGGACGCGGGCCGCCGGCTGATGGATCGGGCCGGGCTGGTCACCATCGCGCTGGCGTTCGCCGAGAACGAGCGCCACTTCCATACCCGCAACGCCTTCGCCTCCGGCGGCGTCTACGAGGACCCCGCCACCGGCGCCTCCACCGCCGCCCTCGCCGGCTACCTGAGGGACCTGGACTGGCCGCACGGCGGCGCCATCACCCTGGTGCAGGGCGAGGACATGGGCCAGCGTTCGCGGCTGCGCGCCGACATCGGCCCGGAGCGCGGCGGCTCGATCCGCGTCTCGGGCCTGGCGCGGGTGATGGACCCGGCCTAACCGAGCTTCTGAAGGAACTGGATCAGCTGGGCGCGCTGGTTCGGGCCCAGCAGGCGGAACAAGGGCAGCAGGCGCGCGATCACCAACGGCAGCTTCTGCAGGATCGGCTGGCTGTCGCCTCGCGCCAGCTGGTCGAACAGCGGGTCCAGGCGCAGCGGTTCGGCCGGGGCGGGCGCTGCCGCCGCGGCGGGTGCGGGTGCGGGTGCAGGTGCGGGCGCCGGTGGCGCGGACGGCGCAGCGGGTTCGGCCACCGGCTCGGCAACGGCGTCCGGCGCCACCGGGACAGGCGCGGCGATCTCCACGACGACCACCGCCGGCGGCGGCGACTCCGGTGCAGCCGATTCCCTCGGCGCGGGCAATGCGACGGCGGTGGCCTCCAGCAGCGCCTGGCACTGATCGAACACCGCCTGGGCGCCGGGCCCGCCGCCCAGGTCCGGGGCCAGCACCGCGGCGCGCAGCGCGACCTCGATCATCTTGCCGTCTTCATCCCGCGGCGCCTGCGCGCTGATCTCGATGCGCAGGCGCTCGATCATCCCGGCGATGCCCTCGGCCTGGCCGCCCGGCAGCGACAGCGCGAATCCGCCCAGGCCGATGCGGGCCGCGGTGTCCTCCTTGCGGATGCGGGCGCGGACCAGGCGCGCGACCTGCAGCACCAGGGCATCGGCCAGTTCGCGGCCGTAGTAGAGGAAGAAGCGGCGGAAATCCTCGATCTCCAGCCGCACCAGGCTCAGCGGCTGGTTGTGGCGGCGGGCGTAGGCGATGTCCTGCTGCAGCCGGTCGAGCAGGCCGGCCTTGTTGGCCAGGCCGGTCAGGCTGTCGACCATGGACTGCGCCTGCAGCTCGCGGGTCACGCGCTGGTGGGTGGCGTGGGCGCGGGCGCGGGCCACGAGGTCGCTGGTGGTGAAGGGTTTGGTGATGAAATCGGTGGCGCCGGTGTCCAGCGCCTGCATGCGCGCGGCCTCGTCATTCTCGGCGCCGGTGACGACGATGACGGGCAGGCCCTGCACGCCCGGGTCCGCGGCGGCACGCACGCGCCTGAGCAGCTCGTAGCCGTCCAGGCGCGGCATGTTGAGGTCGGTGAACACGACCCGGATCGAGGCGTCCTGCTCCAGCAGGTCCCAGGCCTCGACGCCGTCGTCGGCGGTGACGACGTCGAACTCGTCGCCCAGCATCTTCAGCGCGGCCTTGCGCATCAGCTTGGAGTCGTCCACGACCAGGATGCGCGCCTTCGCGCCGGACTCGCCGCCCATTCACTCCCCCTTCCGGGCCGGTTGACTCCCGCAATCTAGCCCAAGCCGGGCCGCACGCCCACCGAGGCGGTCACAAAACCCGGCCCGGGCATTGGACAGGCCCGGCACGGAAACCGCCAAATCCGGCGGCCGGGGCACGCGGCGCCAGCCACTTCCGGCACGGGGACTGGCGACGCGGCGCGCCTATCGTGGCCTGACCCCACCGGAGGCCCGCCATGTCGCCCTCGTTCGCCCCGCCCCTTCCGCGTTTCGTTGCATGCCTGGTCACGCTGCTCTGGCTGTCCACGGTGTCCGCCGCCGACCCGGTCGAAGGGCGTTGGCTGGGCCGGGTCGGCAGCGACCGCGAGCGGGTCGAGGTCGGCCTGGAGTTCCTGCGCGATGCGAAGGGAACCCTGCGCCTGCGCTTGACCCAGCCGGTGTCGAATTACTACGGAGCCGATCCGGGGGGCGACGTGCATCGCGACGGCGACCGCATCAGCCACGAGGGACTCGCGCTGTCGCTGACGCTGCGCGACGGCGCCCTGGTGGGCCACTACCCCGGTCCCGACAGTCCCGCCCGGTTCGAGCGCGTGGAAACGCTTCCGCAGCCCGCGCCGCTGCCCGCCGTCCCGACCGGCCCGGGCCCGCGCTGGGAGATCCGGCTCGGCGGCCAGATCCATGCCTCGCCCGTGGTCCGCGACGGCATCGCCTACGTCGGCACCAGCGGCGGCACGGTAAACGCCGTGGATGCACGCGACGGCCGCCTGCGATGGACGCAGGGCGTCGGCCGCCCCCTCTACGGCGATGCCCTGGTCACGGACGACGCGGTCTATGTCGCCAGCGACGGTTTCCTGCACAAGCTAGCGCGCGCCGACGGGCGGCCGGTGTGGCGCGCCGACCTGGGCGACGCGGCGGTGCCCCGGGTGCTGCCGCACCCGGCCCTGTTCGACTGGGACTGGCAGGCGCCTGCACCGGTGCTGGCGGACGGCGTCGTGTACATCGGCGCCGGCGACGGGGGCTTCCATGCCATCGACGCCGCCACCGGCGAACGGCGCTGGCGCTTCGAGGCGGCCGGAAAAATCCGCAATGGCGCGGCCATCCACGGCACGAAGGTGATCTTCGGTGCCGCCGGCGGCAAGGTGCATGCCCTGGACCGCCGGACGGGAAAGCCCGAGTGGGTCTTCGACACCGGGGCCGACATCGATGCGCGTCCGGTGGTCCATGCCGGCCGCGTGCTGGTCGGAAACCGGGGCGGCGGGCTGTACTCGCTCGACGCCGCCACCGGCGCGCAGGCATGGCGCCTCTACTTCTGGGGCTCCTGGGTCGAAGCGACGCCGGTGGTGGTGGACGGCGTCATCTACATCGGCTCGTCCGACCTGCGCCGCGTAAGCGCCATCGATCCGGCCAGCGGCCGCGTGTTCTGGCGCACCGACGTCCACGGCTGGACCTGGGGAACGCCGCTGGTGGTCGGCGACCGGATCTACGTCGGCGTGGCCGGCGGCAAACCCTATTTCATCGACCACGCCGCCAGCTTCAGCGTGCTGGACCGCCGGAGCGGCGCCCTGCTCCGGCGCTGGCCGCTGGCGGATTCGGGGGCGCACCAATGGGGCATCGCCGGATCGCCGGCCGCGGCGGGCGACACCGTGGTCGTCAGCACGCTGGAGGGCCGCCTGCTCGGTTTTCCGCTGGACTAACCGCAGCGGCGACCGACCGGCCGCCAGCGCGCGCGCTCAGGCCCCGGTCAGGGCGGAGATGCTGCGCCCCTGCCAGGCGAAGAAGGCCAGCCAGGCCAGAAGGATCAATGCCGCGAGGATCAGTCGTCGTTTCATGGCGCTTCGCGGCCTCCGGTCAGTCCTGCTCGGCCGCCTCGCGGCCCTGCTGGCGGATGATCGCCTCCTGGCGGGCATCCTCGATCGAGTGGAGCACGGCGTCCACGTCCGCGTCACCCTCTTCGAACACGAAGCGGCCGGTGAGCGCGCTGTCGGGGCGCAGCTCGCCCTTCTCGTAAAGCGCCCACATCTCTTCGCCGAAGTGGCTGTCGGCGAGCTCGGGGGCGAACCGGGCCAGGCTGTCGCGCACGTTGTGCACGTCGCGCAGCAGCAGGGCGCGCGCGGCATTGTTGCCGGCGGCGCTGAGCACCTGCGGGAAGTCGATCAGCACGGGGCCGTCGGCGGCCACCAGCACGTTGTATTCGGACAGGTCGCCGTGGACCAGGCCCAGGCAGAGCATGCGCACCACGTCCCGCACCAGGCGCCCATGGTAGCCGCGCGCCTGGTCCGGCTCGAGTTCGACCTCGCCCAGCCGCGGCGCGCTGTGGCCGTCGGCGTCGGTGACCAGGTCCATCAGCAGCACGCCGTGGAAGTGGCCATGCGGCCGCGGCACGTTCACGCCGGCCTCGGCCAGGCGGTAGAGCGCGTCCACCTCGGTGTTCTTCCACGCGGTCTCGGCCTCGCGCTTGCCGAACTTGGTGGCCTTGCCCATCGCCCGCTGCTGGCGGCTGCCGCGCACCTTGCGGCCTTCCTGGTAGACCACGCGGGCCTGGAAGCTGCGCTGGGCCATGTCCTTGTAGACCTTGGCGCAGAGCACCCGGTCGCCGGAGCGCACGACGTAGACCGAGGCTTCCTTGCCGCTCTTGAGCGGGCGCAACACCTCGTCGATGACGCCGTCGTCGATCAGGGGCTGCAGGCCCTTGGGGGTCTTCATGTAATGGAGGTCGTCCGCGGCAAGGCGCCATTATGACGCGCCCGGGGGCCAGGCCGCGGCCGGAAGGTGAACGGGGACGCACCGGCAGCGACACGGTGGCCCGCTCGGTGCGACAGCGCACCGACTTCCCGACCAGCCCGGCCTAGCCTGGGCACCTGCCGATACACCGTCGGCACGACCGCATCGGCGCGCCCTCGCGCCAGGAGTACCGCAGCATGAACCGCCTCAGCCTGATCTCCCTCGCCCTCGCCACCGGCCTGGGCACCCTGCCCGTGGCCGCACAGCAGTACGACCCGCCGCGCTACGACAATCGCCACGACAACCGCCACGACGACCGCAATGGCGGTCGCTACGCCGACTATTCGCCGCGCAGCGACATGGCCCAGGTGACGCGGGTCGAGCGCCTGGACAACCGCGCGGGCGCCTACCAGCGCCAGGAATGCTGGAACGAACAGTCCAACCGCTATGAAGACGCCTACTACCGCGACGACAACGGCCGCCTGTACCAGGATGACAACCGTCGCAACGTCGGTGGTGCCGTCATCGGCGCCGTGGTCGGAGGCGCGGTGGGCAACCAGGTTGGCGACGGCCGCGGCCGCACGGCGGCCACCGTGGCCGGCGCCGTGATCGGCGGCATGCTCGGCAGCAAGGTCGGCACCGCCGACGGCCACGACCGCTATCGCGACGACAGCGGAATCGTCCGCCGCTGCCGCACCACCCAGGACCGCAATCGCTATTCCGGCCAGGGCGGCTACAACATCACCTACCGTTATGCCGGCCAGTCCTACCAGGCCGTGACCCGCACCCGTCCGGGCCGGAACGTCCGCGTCCTGGTGGACGTGCGCCTGCAGGACGAGACGGTCGCCTACCAGCGTTGAGCCGTGCGTGGCCGAGGGCCGCCCTCCCCCGGGGGCGGCCTTCTCTTTTTTGCCTCAGCCGAGGGCGGCGTCCATCGCGAGTTCGAAGGACCGGACGCGGGCCGCATGGTCGAAGATGTTCGCGGTCAGCATGAGTTCGTCCGGGCGGTGGCGGTGGATGAAATCGCGCAGGCCCGCCCGCACCTTCGCTACGCTGCCGACCACGGCGCAGGCCAGCGCGGCGTCGATGCCGAGCTTCTCGTGCGGGCTGCAGTAGGCATGGATCGCCTCGGCCGTCGCCAGCGGCGGCGGCACCAGGCCGGGGCGGCCACGGCGCAGGTTGACGAAGGCCTGCTGCTGGGTGGTGAACAGGCGGCCGGCCTCGGCATCGTCCTCGGCCGCCACCACGTTCAGGGCCAGCATCACGTGCGGCGCCGACAGCCGCGTGGACGCGCGGAATTCGCGGCGGTAGATCGCGACTGCGGTATCCAGCGCATCGGGCGCGAAATGCGAAGCGAAGGCATACGGAAGCCCCAGGGCCGCGGCCAGGCGCGCACCGAACAGGCTCGAGCCCAGGATCCAGGCCTCGACCTCGACACCCTCGCCCGGCACCGCGCGAACCGCCTGGCCTTCGCGCGCCGGTTCGAAATAGGCCAGCAGTTCGGCGACGTCGGCCGGAAACTGATCGGCGTTCTGGTAGTAGCGGCGCAGCGCCCGGGCCGCGGCGGAATCGGTGCCCGGGGCACGGCCCACGCCCAGGTCGATGCGGCCAGGGAACAGAGTGCCGAGCGTGCCGAACTGCTCGGCCACCTGCAGGGGCGCGTGGTTGGGCAGCATCACGCCGCCGGAGCCGACCCGGATGGACGAGGTTCCGGCGGCGATGTGCCCGATCAGCACGGCCGTGGCGGCGCTGGCGATGCCGGGCATGTTGTGGTGTTCGGCCAGCCAGTAGCGCCGGTAGCCCAGGCGCTCGGCGTGGCGGGCCAGGTCCAGCGAATTGGCGAAGGTCCGGGCGGGCGTGCTGCCCTCGGTGACCGGGGCCAGGTCCAGGATCGAAAGGGGGATCACGGGCGGCTTCCTCTGTCTGTCGGACCCCAGCATGGGGCCGGCCGGGGACGATTCCCACCGCGGACGCCGCGACTCACCGTCCTGTGTTGGGCATCGCACAGATGCCGGCGGACGGCGCGACCACACTACCCACCGGTCGAACGCCACGCACCCGTGCTGTTCTCGTTCCGGAAGGCCCATGGCGGCGTCGACCGCCAGCGCGTTCGGCCCTCTTTCCTCGACGGCGTTTGCCGCTTCGATCCGCTCGTTCGTTCCAGAGCCCAAGGAATCCCCCATGTCAGACATCCAGAAGAACCACGCCATCGGCGCCGGCACCGGCGCGCTCGCGGGCGCCGTCGCCGGCGCGGCGGTCGGCACCGTCACGGCGGGCCCGATCGGCATGGCCGCCGGCGCGGTCGTCGGCGGCATCCTCGGCGCCAAGGCCGGCGACAGCCTGGCCGAGGTCGTCAACCCGACCGACTACAGCGACCATTGGCGCACCGTCTACCAGGCCACGCCCTATTACGCGTCCAACCGCGACTGGTCCGATTACGAACCGGCCTACCAGCTCGGCTACCGCAGTTTCAGCGAAAACCGCGGCCGCACCTACGACGAGATCGAGGCCGAACTCGAGCGCAACTGGGATGCGAGCCGCGGGCCGTCCAAGCTGGCCTGGGTGGACGCCCGCCCGGCGATCCGCGACGGCTGGCACTACACGCAGGACACCCGTCCGGTCGTGCCCGTGACCGGCAAGCTCTGAAATCCGCGCAAGGCGGGAAGCGGGGCCGCGGCGGCAGCGTCGCGGCCCCGTTCTTTTTCCTGCCCCGGCGGGCGACGGTGCGCCATCGCACAGACCGCGCCCGAGGCCGCGGCGCAGTCTGGGCACGTGACACCGGCATCGACGCTGCGGGCGCGCCGGTCGCGCCGACGCTGCACCACCCCATGACGAGGACCCACCCATGAAACTCCCGATGATGATCTTCGCCGTTTCCGGCCTGGCCCTGCTCGTCGGCTGCGAGCAATCCACCTCCGCCCAGGCCGCCGACGTCGCCGAGGTGCGCGCCGAAGCCCGCGCCGACACCGATGCGGCGGTGGACGACGCCAACGACGAGGTCGCCGCCGCCAATGCCGAGGTGCGCGAGGCCCGCGACGACTTCGACGAGGCCGCCGACGAGGCCAGCGACCAGCTCAACGCCACCGAAGCCGAGGCCATGGCGGTCCGCGCCCGCGCCAACTTCGACGTCGCCATCGTCGAGGCCAAGGGGCGCCACGAGATCGCCAAGGAAAACTGCGGCAACCTGACCGGCGTCGAGAAGGAGTCCTGCTTCAGCACCGCCGACGCCGAACATGCGGCGGACGAAGCGGCGGCGGTCGCCATCCGCGACGCGGCCCTGGTCGCGGCGGACTACCACTGACGCCCAGGGGCAGATCATGTGCACCTTGTGCCTGAGCGACATGGGCGAGATCCGGGATGATTGGCTGCGCGAGCCCAACCGCCTGCCCTCACTCCCGGCACAGGAAGAGGGCGCCGTCCGCGTCCTGCGGCCCGGGCCGACCCGCCCTCCGGTGTCCGCGCCGGCGCCGGTCCGGGACGCCGCATGAGGCTGGCCCGGACCGCCCGGCGTGCCCTGCGCTCGCCCACGCTCTGGATCGGGGCGCTGATCTTCGCCATCGGCCTGGCGGCGACGGTCGCGGTCGGCGTCGAGCTTTACCGGAGCACCGCCGAGCCGATGTCCTACAACCGGCGATGAGGCACGAGCGCCGCCAGCACCGGCGCGGCTCCGGGCGGCCCGATGACAGCGACGATGACGGCATGATTCTTGCTACCTGGCTTGGAGTAAGCTCCCTCGAGCCCACGGACGCCCGAATGCCCGAACCGACGCCGGCCAGCCCCTCCGATCCGTCCCGCGAGATGCGCGCGACGCGGCTGCAGTCGCTGCCGCGCCGGACCTACGGATTCCGCGTGCTGGGCATGAGCCTGGCCGCCCTGCCCCTGATCGCCGTGATGCGCGAGCTGGATTCGTCGTGGCCGGCCTGGGCCTGGATGGTGTTCGGCTGTTTCGTCTGGCCACACCTGGCCTACCTGCTGGCCCGGCGCAGCCGCGATCCGTTCCGCGCCGAACTGGCCAACTTCGTCGCGGACTCCTTCTTCGCCGGCAGCTGGGTGCCGCTGATGCACTTCAACCTGCTTCCGTCGGTGGTGCTGGTGACGGTGGTGACGGCGGACAAGATCAACTCCGGCATCCGGGGCCTGTGGCTGCGCTCGCTGCCCGCCGTGGTGCTGGCGATCCTGGTCGGCGGCGTGGTCACGGGTTTCGCCTTCCAGCCGCACAGCAGCTTCGTGGTGGTCGCGGCCAGCCTGCCGATCCTGGTCATCCATACCCTGGCGGTCAGCCTGAGCAGCTACCAGCTGGTTCGCCGCGTGCAGCAGCAGAACCTGCAGCTCGAGGCCGTGAACCAGCGCGACGCGCTCACCGGCCTGGACAGCCGCGGCCACTGGGAGGAACAGTCGCTGGCCTTGCTGCGCCGCCACCAGGCCAGCGCCGAACCGGCGACGCTGATGCTGATCGACGCCGACCGGTTCAAGGGCATCAACGACCGCTACGGCCACGGCGTCGGCGACGACGTGCTGCGCGCCATCGCCGACCTGCTGCGTCGCGAGCTGAAGGGCCAGGGCCATGCGGGGCGGCTCGGCGGCGACGAGTTCGTCGTCACCCTGGCCGGCGACCTCGCGCAGGCCCGGTCGCTGGCCGAGCGGCTACGGACGGCGGTGGAAACGCTGCGCTTCGCGCGCGCGGCCGGGCTGCAGGGTTCGGTCAGCATCGGCCTGGCCGCGGCGCCCGAGGCGCCGCTGGGCCTGCGCGAATGGATCGAGGCGGCCGACCGCGCGCTCTATCGCGCCAAGCACGAAGGCCGCAACCGCACCGCCGGCAGCGACGCCCTGCCCTCCGCCGGGCGCTGAGCGCGCCGCGGCGGCGACTGGTTCAAGCGTTTTCCGACAGGCGCCGCATCAACTCCAGCGTTTCGGCATCGGCCGGGTAGAAGGCCTCGATCACCAGCTCCGACAGCAGCACGTCCACCGCCGTGCCGAACACCGTGGTGGTGCTGAGGAAACGCAGGGTGCCCAGCGGCGTCACCAGTTCGAAGGGAACGGCTAGGCCCACCAGCGGATCGGCGCCACCGCGCGCATGCGGCTGGGCCTGGGCCGGCACGGGGTAGCCGCGGATCTCGTCCATCAGCGCGGCCAGCGCCAGGTTCGGCGCCTGCGCATGCTGGCGTTCCAGCCGAGCGAGCACGTGGTCGCGCCACTGCCGGTAGTTGCCCACGCGTGGTCCCAGGCCGTCCGGATGCAGGCTCAGGCGCAGCACGTTGACCGGCGCGGCGAGCAGCGAAGGCGCGGCGCCCGCCATCAGCAGACTGGCCGCCTGGTTGCCATCGAGCAGGTTCCAGTGCCGGTCGACCGCCAGCGCCGGGTGCGGATCGTGCGCGGCCAGGATGCGCCGGACGGCGTCGCGGGCATTGGCCAGGCCGGGATCGTCGAACCGGCGCTCGTTCGCCGCCGGCGCGAAGCCCGCCGCGACCAGCAGCGTATTGCACTCGCGCGGCGGCAGGTCCAGGCCGCGGCAGAGCCGCAGCACCAGATCGCGGCTGGGCGAGGCGCGGCCGGACTCCACGAAGCTCAGGTGGCGCTGCGACACATCGACTTCCGCAGCGAGTTCGAGCTGGCTCAGGCGCCGACGGCGGCGCCAGACCTGCAGCAGTGGGCCTATGCCCGGCAGATTCCTGTTCATGACTGAAGCCTAGCCTCGTGTACCGGGGAACATCCATTACCTCGCACGTAATCGCCGC
>CBFGOZ010000004.1:0-30995 GCA_965650505.1 uncultured Arenimonas sp. | reverse complement strand
AGCAGCAGGGCGAGGACGACCTGGCCCTGCAGCGCGACGGCGTCACCCTGCTGGTGGATCCGCTGAGCCTGCAGTACCTGATGGGCGCCGAGGTCGATTACCGCGAAAGCCTGCAGGGCGCGCAGTTCGTCATCCGCAATCCCAACGCCAAGACCACCTGCGGCTGCGGCAGCAGCTTCTCCGCCTGAGCCCCCGCGCATGAGCCAGCCCCCCGGTTACGCCTTCCGCGGTCCGGGCCTGGACCGTGCCGAACTGCTGCGCGAAAACCCCCAACGCCTGGATGCGCACTGGCCCGCCGCCCGCGTGCTGCTGGTGGACGCCGAGGGCAACGCCCGTTTCCCGGGCAGCGCCGACGCGCCGGAGTTCCCGCTCGGCGCCCAACTGTTCCCGGACCGGCCCGAAGCCGCCAGCCTGCTCGGCCTGGATGGCGACACCGCCTGGTTCGCCCTGCCGCACGAGACCCTGGCCGAGCCGCTGCCCGGCCGCCTCGACCTGCGCCAGGCCGCGCTGCAGTGGCCGGCGCTGGACGCCGCGGCCCTGGCCCAGGCGCGCGCACTGCTGCACTGGCAGCAGCGCAGCCGCTACTGCGGCGCCTGCGGCGGCACGGTGGCGATCGTGCGCTGCGGCTGGTGCGCGCGCTGCGGCCAGTGCGGACTCGAACACTACCCACGCACCGACCCGGCCGTGATCGTCGCGGTCACCGACGGCCCACGCCTGCTGCTGGGCCGCCAGGCCGGCTGGCCGGAAAAGCGCTGGTCGGTGCTGGCCGGTTTCGTCGAACCCGGCGAGTCGCTGGAGCAGACCGTGGCCCGCGAGGTGATGGAGGAGGCCGGCGTGCCGGTGCTCGACTGCCGGTACGCGGCGTCCCAGCCCTGGCCGTTCCCGTCGGCGCTGATGATCGGCTTCCACGCCACCGCCCTGCCGGTGGAGCCGGTGGTCAGCGACGAACTGGAGCAGGCGCGCTGGTTCAGCCTGGCCGACATCGAGTCGCAGGTGGCCAGCGGCGACCTGCTGCTGTCGCCGCGGATGTCGATCGCGCGCTGGCTGATCGACGCCTGGATGGCGCGCACCCGCGCCGCCGCAGCGGGCTGACGCCGCGCTCCGGCGCTTGCATTCGGGGCTAGAATCTCGCCATGTCCGCCGCGCTCATCGCCGTCGTCGTTTCCCTGTTCCTGGGTCATCTGTTCCCGGCGGCGCTGCCGTCGCTGCGGCGCTACGACTGGTTCATCGGCTGGCTGCACTGGCTGGGCCGGCACACCGGCAAGGAAGACTGGCCGAACCGCGCGGGCCTGCTGGTCGCGGTCGGCCTGCCGCTGCTGCTGGTCGGCGCGGTGCAGTTCCTGTTCGACGAGCGCTGGTACGGCCTGCCGGCGTTTTTCTTCGCGCTGCTGGCCCTGCTCTACACCTGGGGCCCGCGCGACCTGAACCTCGACGTCGAGGCGGTGATCGAGGCGCGCGAGCCCGAGGCGCGCCGCGCCGCCGCCGCCGCGCTGTTCCCCGAGGGCGGCGAGCCGGTGGTCGAAGGGCCGACCCTGGTCGAGGCGGTGTTCCGCTGCGCGCTGTGGCGCTGGTTCGGCGTGCTTTTCTGGTTCCTGGTGGCGGGCGCGGTGGGTGCGGTCGGTTACCGTCTGATCTCGCTGTGCGCGCAGGGCGAGGCGCGCCGCAGCCTGCCCGCCGCGCAGCGTGGCCTGGCGCGCACGACGCTGGCGGTGCTGAACTGGCCGGTGGCGCAGCTGATGACCTTCGCCCTGGCCCTGGCCGCGGACTTCGACCGCGTACTGGCCGCCTGGCGCGACTGGCACGCGCAGGGCGTGCGCCTGGACGCCGGTTTCCTGGGCGCCGCGGCGCGCGCCTCGGTCGCCAGCGAGCTGGCCGAAGAAGACGCCTATGCCGTGGACGGCCCGGCGCAGGCGCCCGACCTGCTGGAACTGCGCGACGCGATGAGCCTGGTCTGGCGCGTGCTGCTGCTGTGGCTGGGCCTGCTGGCGCTGTTCGTACTGGCCGGCTGG
Source organism: uncultured Arenimonas sp. (assembly GCA_965650505.1). Classification (GTDB taxonomy): domain Bacteria; phylum Pseudomonadota; class Gammaproteobacteria; order Xanthomonadales; family Xanthomonadaceae; genus Arenimonas. Next base: position 28,986 of record CBFGOZ010000004.1, on the reverse strand, counting down.
GCGACCTGAGTCAGCCCGCGAACCCTCCCGGCGCCAGCCAGGCGAAAGGGACCCAAGGCAGGTTGCGCAGCACCCCGTAGGCGATCAGCACCACCGCCCAGGCGCGGGCATTGCCGAGCCGCGTGGCGATCGCGGCGGATTTCACCGGCAGCAGACGCAGCCATTCCAGCGCCAATACCGCGACCGCGGGCAGCGACAACACCAGCAGCGGATTCATCGCCAGCGCGCCCGGCAGGTCGCCGTGCAGCAGGGCGTGCAGCGCCCGCGTGCTGCCGCAGCCGGGGCAGAACAGCCCGGTCAGCCAGCGCGAGGGACAGGGCGGCAGCGGATTGCCGGCCTGGTGCGGATCGACGAACCACAGCAGCACCGCGACGGCCGCCGCCGCGGCCAGCAGCGCGACGGCGGCGCCGATCCGGGGACCCAAGGTGCCGGCCGCGGGCTCAGGCGTGTTCGGCGAGCGCGCCGAGGAAGGCCAGGCCCACCCAGCCGACCATCACCACCAGGCCGACCGCGAACGAGATCCAGCTCCACTGCTTGGCGTTGTCGGACGCGGCCTGGGCGCCGGCGAGGTCGCCGGCGTTGAACTTGGTCTCCACCTGCGCGGCGTAGACGATGGCGACGATGCCGCCCGGCAGGCAGCAGAACAGGGTGGCCAGGATCGCCCAGACCAGGTGGTTGGGCGGCGACACGCCGCGCGGGGGCGGCGGCATCGGCGTGCCGGCCGACATCGCCATGCCGCAGGCCGAGCAGCGCGCGCTGGTGTCGGGATTGAGCTGGCCACAGTTGGTGCAATACACGGAATTCCCCTGCGTGATCCGAAGGCCGCACGAGCGCGGCGATTCCCCGCGGGCACCCTAACGGGCACCGTGGGCGGGGTCAATCGCGGCGACGGGTTTCAGGGCCGGTTGCCGCGCAGCCTGCGCACGATTGCTTCCAGCGACGCGGCGGTGGCGCTGGCGCCGGGCACCGGCGGCGCGGCGATCACGCCGACCTCCGCGCGCAGCCGGCGCGGCACCCGCAGGCGGCCCAGGCGCGAGTCGCGCTTGCTCCACATGCTGTCCCACAGGCCGGTCAGCGCCATCGGCACCACCGGCACCGGGTCGCGCGCCAGGATCTGCTCGACGCCGGCGCGGAAGGCGGCGATCTCGCCGTCCCGGGTCAGCCCGCCCTCCGGGAAGATGCAGACCAGTTCGCCGGCGGCCAGGGCCTCGTGAACTTCGGCGAAGGCGGCGTCCTTCACCGCCTGGTCTTCCTTGCCGCCCGCGATCGGGATGGCGCGGTAGGCGCGGAACACCCAGTTCATGCCCGGCACGTTGAAGATCTTGTAGTACATGACGAAGCGGATCGGCCGCGGCACCGCCGCGCTGATCGCCAGCGGGTCCATGTAGCTGACGTGGTTGCAGACCAGCAGGGCCGCGCCCTCGTCGGGCACGTTCTCCTCCACGCCCTCGATGCGCACGCGGTAGAACAGGGTGACGTAGACCCAGGCGACGAAGCGCAGGAAGAACTCCGGCACCAGCGAGAAGATGAAGATCGCCACCACCGCGTTGGCGATGCCCAGCGCCAGGAACACCTCCGGGATGCTCAGGCCCGGCAGCGGAACCACCACGCCGTAGACGTCCAGCTGCTCCATCTGCAGCAGCACGCCCAGCATCGCCGCCACGACGATGAAGAAGGCGTTCTGGATGTTCAGGCCGGCGATGACGCGCGAGAGTTCCGACTTGGGCGTGCGGCTCTGCACCAGGGCGAACAGCGGCACGATGAACAGGCCGGCGAACAGGCCGATCAGGGTCAGGTCGGCGATGATGCGCCAGCTGCCTTCGGTGGCGATGAAGCCGGCGACATCCAGCCCCGTGCCCAGCGCCAGGCCCGGGCGGGCGAAATACAGATCCACGCAGAACGCGGTCATGCCGAAGGCGCCCAGCGGCACCAGGCCGATCTCGACCGTGCGCCGCGACAGTTTTTCGCAAAGCAGGGACCCGATGCCGGTGCCGACCGAGAACAGCACGAAGCAGAACAGGTACAGCGTGCTGCCGCCGCCCAGGTGCAGTTCGGCATAGGTCGGCAGCTGCGCGGTGAGCACGGTGCCGACGAACCAGAACCAGCTGACGCCCAGCACCGAATTGCGCACCGCCGGCTGCCTGCGCGCCAGGCGCAGCGCCTTGATGGACTCGGGGAGCGGGTTCCAGTTGATCTTCAGGTCCGGCGCCGAGGCCTCCACGCGCGGGATGGCGCGGCTGACCAGGTTGCCGGTGACCGCCAGCGCGACGATGGCGAAGGCCGCGGCCTCGGGGCCGTGCTCGCCGGCGATCACGAACACCAGCCCGCCGCAGATCATGCCCAGCAGGATCGACATCGAGGTGCCCATCTCGACCAGGCCGTTGCCGCCGGTGAGTTCCTCGGGCTTGAGCACGCTGGGCAGGATCGAATATTTCACCGGGCCGAACAGCGTGGACTGCAGGCCGGTCAGGAACAGCGCCACCAGCAGCACCGGCAGGCTCTCCATCAGGAAGCCGACGCCGGCCAGCGACATGATGCCGATCTCCATCATCGTGGTGATGCGCACCAGCAGCGACTTCTCGAGCTTCTCGGCGATCTGCCCGGCCAGGCCCGAGAACAGGAAGTAGGGAAGGATGAACAGCGCCGGCGCCAGGTTGGTGTAGAGCGTGCGCTCCTCCAGGTCCACGCCCAGGTAGAACAGCAGGCCGATGATCGCCTGCCGGTAGACGTTGTCGTTGAACGCACCCAGCGATTGGGTGAGGAAGTACGGCAGGAAGCGGCGCTGCTTCAGCAGTTCGAACTGGTTGTGGGCCATGGATCCCCCGGGATGACGGGGGCAGCCTAGCAGAACGCCGTGGCCGCCAAGGCGGCGCGCGATGCTTCCCCTGCAAAAGCAAAGGGCCGGGTTTCCCCGGCCCTTGCCCTGTGTCCCGCGTGGACGATCAGAACTGCTTCTGGATGTTCACGCTCATGCCGTGGTCGACGCTGTCGCCGATCTGGCTCTGGTACTCCACGCGCCAGCTCCAGCCGCTGTCCAGGTCCACCAGCGCGCCCAGGCCGAGCGAGAAGCGGTTGCGGTCGAAGTCCGTCGCCAGCAGGCCATAACGCGGGCCGCCCGGCAGGTCGGCGTAACGCAGGCCGGCCTCGGAGCGGCCGCCCAGGTCGCGCTGGTACTCCAGTCGCAGCTGCGGGGTCAGGCGGCCCCAGTTCATCTGCGTCGGGTGCGCCAGGCGCAGGCCCAGGGTGCCGGTATCGCTGTCCACGTCCATCGCGTCGTAGCGCAGGGCGTAGATGGCGTCGCCGGTTTCCGTGTAGGCGTCGAGCGTGGCGCGGGCGATGTCGATCCGGCCGTAGGGCGTCAGCAGCAGGTCGTTGCGGATGATGTCCGCGCCGACCGACACCGAGGCGAACCACTGGTCGCCGTCGCGCTGGCCGTTGACCAGGCCGCCGGTGGCGGTGACGTAGCGGCGCAGGTCGAAGTCCAGCTGCTGGTAACCCAGAACCGAGTCGAGGAAGAACATCTCGCCCGGGTGCCAGCTGGCGTACAGCGCGACCGTGCGGGCGCTGCCGTCCACGCGGCTGCCGTTGCCGCCGACCTCGTTCTCGTCGCGGCCGTAGCCGAAGCCACCGCCGACCACGAAGGCCTCGTTGACGCGGTAGTCGACGCCGGTGCTCAGGCCGTCGGTCTCGAACGAGATGTCGGCGTTGCCGTCGCGGCCATCCTGGCTGCCGGAGCGGATCATGCCTCCGGTCCAGATGCCCACCGGGCCGCTGCCGTCGTCGGACGAGCGGCCCTGGCCCTCGGTGGCCGCCAGGCCATTGCCGGTGCCGTCGGCCAGCGGGTTGTCGCCGCAGGGGTCGATGTTGCGGCCGACCAGCGGCTCGATGCAGGGACGGTCGATCGCGAAGCCGATGCCGTTGCTGACACCGCCCGAACCGCCGCGATGCAGCGCTTCCAGGCGACGCTGGAAGTTGCCGATCTGGCCGGTGGCGAAACGACGGGCCGATTCAGCCTGGGCGTCGACGATGCCCTGGACCTCGGCATCCTGCGACGGATCCGGGCGGTCCTCGACGGTGATGTTGACCGTGCTGACCGCCGAGGTGGCGAAGGCGTTGTCGAGCGTGAACTGCACCACCACCGCGCCGCTGAAGTCGGCGTTCGGAGTGTAGGTCAGCAGGTAACCCGTCGCCGTGCTGGTGATCGCCGCGGTGCCCGAGCTGGTCGGGGTGACCGAGACGATGTCCGCGCCGGTGAACGGGCCGCCGGTGGCGCCCTGGGTCAGCAGCACCTGCACCGGGGTGGCCGGCGTCGTGGTGACGTCGAACGCGGCCGCGACCGGCAGCGGGTTCACCGTCACGGTCACGGTGGCCGGCGCGGAATCACCGCCGGGGCCCGTGGCCAGGTAGGTGAAGCTGACCGTCGGCGGCGCCGCGGCCGGCGCGGTGTAGACGATGTCCAGGCCCGACACCACCGCCGTGCCCTGTGCCGGCGCCGAGACGATGCTGATGCCGGTGATCGGCGCGATGCTGGTGTCGTTGGCGGTCACCGCGATGGTGACCGACTCGCCGGCCAGAACGGTGGCCGTGTCGTCCACCGCCACCGGCGGGGCATTGATCACGCCCATGGTGTAGGCCTGCGACACCGTCGCGGCGGTGCCGCCGGTGCTGTCGGTGGCGGTCACGGTGAAGTTGAAGGACCCGGCGGTCGCCGGCGTGCCGGACAGGGTGCCGCCCGCGCTCAGGGTGAGGCCGGCCGGCAGGGTGCCGGCGGTCACCGCGAAGCTGTAGGGCGCCTGGCCGCCGGCGGCGCTGAAGGCCTGGCTGTAGGCGACGCCGACCGTGCCCGAAGGCAGGGTCGCCGGCGTCAGGGTCAGCACCGGCACCGCCACCGCCAGGGTGTAGGCGCGGCTGCCGGTCTGGCCGTTGGCGTCGGTGCCGGTGACCGTGAAGCTGAAGCTGCCGCTGCTCGTGGGCGTGCCCGACAGCGCGCCGCCCGTGCCCAGCGTCAGGCCGGCCGGAAGGGCGCCGGCGGTCACCGCGAACGTGTACGGACCGACGCCGCCGGTGGCCGAGATGGCCTGCGTGTAGGCGAAACCGGCGGTCGCATCCGGCAGCGTCGCCGGGTTCACGACGATGGTCGGGGCCGGCACGTCGATCGTGTAGTTCTGCGCGATCGAGAACGGCGCGCCCGCGCCGGTGAGCACGGTGTCGGTGGCGGTGACGGTGACCGGATAGCTGCCCGGCGCCGTCGGCGTGCCCGAGAGCGTGCCGGCGCTGAAGCTCATGCCCGCCGGCAGGGTGCCGGTGAGCACGTAGTTGAACGGGCCGTTGCTGCCGCCGGCGGTGAAGGCCTGCGAGAAGGCGGCGCCGTAGGGCGCGTTCAGCGTGCCGGGAGCCGGCGTCATCGTCAGGGTCGGCGCCGCGATGTTGAGCGTGTAGGCGCGGCTGCCGGTCTGGCCGTTGGCGTCGGTGCCGGTGGCGGTGAAGTTGAAGCTGCCGACGGTGTTCGAGGTGCCCGACAGCGTGCCGTCGGCGGCCAGGCTGATGCCGGCCGGCAGGGCGCCCGCGGTGACCGCGAACGTATACGGACCGACGCCGCCGGTGGCCGAGATCGCCTGGCTGTAGGCGGTGCCGGCGGTCGGGTCGGGCAGCGTCGCCGGGTTCACGACGATGGTCGGGGCCGGCACGTCGATCGTGTAGTTCTGCGCGATCGAGAACGGCGCGCCCGCGCCGGTGAGCACGGTGTCGGTGGCGGTGACGGTGACCGGATAGCTGCCCGGCGCCGTCGGCGTGCCCGAGAGCGTGCCGGCGCTGAAGCTCATGCCCGCCGGCAGGGTGCCGGTGAGCACGTAGTTGAACGGGCCGTTGCTGCCGCCGGCGGTGAAGGCCTGCGAGAAGGCGGCGCCGTAGGGCGCGTTCAGCGTGCCGGGAGCCGGCGTCATCGTCAGGGTCGGCGCCGCGATGTTGAGCGTGTAGGCGCGGCTGCCGGTCTGGCCGTTGGCGTCGGTGCCGGTGGCGGTGAAGTTGAAGCTGCCGACGGTGTTCGAGGTGCCCGACAGCGTGCCGTCGGCGGCCAGGCTGATGCCGGCCGGCAGGGCGCCCGCGGTGACCGCGAACGTATACGGACCGACGCCGCCGGTGGCCGAGATCGCCTGGCTGTAGGCGGTGCCGGCGGTCGGGTCGGGCAGCGTCGCCGGGTTCACGACGATGGTCGGGGCCGGCACGTCCAGCGTGTAGTTCTCGGTCACGGTGAACGGCGCGCCGGCACCGCTGGAGCCGGTGTCGGTGGCGGTGATCGAGAAGCTGTAGAGGCCAGGCGCGGTCGGCGTGCCCGACAGGGTGTCGCCGGACAGGCTCAGGCCCGGCGGCAGGGTGCCGGTGCTGGCGTAGGTGTAGGGACCGATGCCGCCGGAGGCGGTGTAGGTCTGCGAGTACGCCACGCCGTAGGGCGCGGTGCCGCTGCCGCCGGCCGGCGCCAGGTTCAGGCCCGGCGGCGACACGATCAGCGCGAACGCCTGGCCCACGGTGTAGGGGCCGTTGCCGGTGCTGCTGTCGGTGGCGGAGACGTTGAGGTTGAAGGTGCCCGCCGCGGTGGGCGTGCCCGACACCGTCACGGTGTTGGCCGTGGTGCCGGTGATCGACAGGCCCGCCGGCAGGCCGGTGACCTGGTAGCCGCTCCAGGGCTGCGCGCCGCCGTTGAAGGTGAAGGTCTGCGAATAGGCGTTGGCCACGGTGGCGCCGAGGCCGCCGCCCGCGGTGATGGTCACCACCGGGTCGTTCACGGTCACCGAAACCGTCGCCGGCGCCGAGGTGCCGCCGCTGTTGGTGGCGGTGTAGGTGAAGCTGTCCGGGCCGGCGTAACCGGCGGTGGGCTGGTAGGTGATGGTCGTGCCGCTGACCACGGCCGCACCGTTGCTCGGCGGCGTCACGATGGCCAGCGAGGTCGCCGCACCGCCCGACAGGCTCAGCGGCACGCTGGTGGCCGGGGCGTTGTAGGCCACGGTCAGCGAGGAGTCGCCGGCGACCGGCGGCACGTCGATGACGGTGATCGCATAGGCCTGGGTCGCGGTGTAGGGCCCGGTGCCGGTCGAACTGTCGGTGGCCGTGACCGAGAAGTTGAAGGTGCCCAGCGCGCCCGGCGTGCCGGTGATCGCGCCGGTGGAGGCATTCAGGACCAGGCCGCCCGGCAGGGCGCCCGCGGTCACCGCATAGCTGTACGGCGAGGTGCCACCGGTGGCCGCCGTGATCGCGCTGCTGTAGGCCGCACCCAGGGTGCCGCCGGCGAGCGCGGTCGGCGCCAGGACCACCGTCGGCGGGTCGACCACCAGGGTGTAGGCCCGGCTGCCGGTGAACGGACCCGGGAAGGGGCTGGCGTCGGTGGCGGTGACGGTGAAGTTGAAGCTGCCGCCCGCGGTCGGCGTGCCGCTGAGGCTGCCGCCGGCCGAAAGCGTGACGCCGGCGGGCAGGGCGCCCGCCGTCACGGCGAAGCTGTAGGGCGCGACGCCGCCGGACGCGGACAGCGACTGGCTGTAGGCCGCCGCCACCGTCGCGTTCGGCACCGTGGCCGGGCTGACCGTCACCGGCACGTCGTCGTTGGTGATGCTGCCCACGCCCTGGTTGTCGGCGATGGTCGAGTTCACCGCGCCGCTGAGGTTGACGAAGAAGGTTTCGTTGGCCTCGGGAACGGTTTCGCCGACGACCGGCACGGTGATCGTGTTGGTGGTCTGGCCCGGCGTGAAGGTCAGCGTGCCGCTGGTGCTGGTGTAGTCGGCGGGGGCCGTGGCCGTGCCGTCCGCGCTGGCGTAGTTCACCGAAACCGTCTGGCCGCTCGCGGCGCCGAGGGTGACGGTGAAGACCGCATTGACGGTGCCGGCATTGCCCTCGACGACGGTGACGTCGTTGATGCTCAGCGACGGCAGCGGGTCATCGTTGACGATGGTGCCGACGCCCTGGCCGTCGACTACGACCGCATTGACGACGTTCGTGACGTTGACGAAGAAGGTTTCGCTCGGCTCGTTGAGCGCATCGCCGTTCACCTGCACGGTGAAGGTGTAGGTGCTGGAGCCGGCCGGGATGGTCTGGCCGGTCAGCGAGCTGCTGACGTAGTCCACGCCGCCGGCGGCGGTGCCGTTGGCGGTGGCGATGTCGAAGGTGACGCCGCCCGGGCCCGCCGGCGCGCTCAGGCTGACGGTGAAGGTGAAGTTGGTGATGCCGGCATTGCCTTCGCTGGCCGTGACGTCGTTGATGGTCAGGTTCGGCAGGTCGTCGTTGAGGATCGTGCCGGTGGCGCTGCTGGGCACGCCGACGGTGTAGCCGGCGCCGGCGGCGAGCGTCAGGATGACCGTCTCGTCGGCTTCGATGGTGGCGTCGGCGGTCGGATCAACCAAGATCGTGCCGGTGGTGTTGCCGGCGGCGATGACCAGCGGCGAGGCGACCGTCGCGTAGTCGGCGCCGTTGGCCGCGGTGCCGCCGATGGTGTAGTTCACCGTCGTCGCGCTGAAGGCTGCCTGGTTGAGGGTGACGGTGTAGACCAGGTTCGGCACGCCGTCCTCCGCGACGGAGGCCGGCGACACCGCGATCGTGGCGCTGGGCACGTCGTCGTTGAGGATGGTGCCGGTGGCGCTGGCCGGTGCGCCGACGGTGTAGCCGGTGCCGGCTGCCACCGTCAGGATCACGGTCTCGTTGTTCTCGACCGTGCCGTCCACGGTGGGATTGATGGTGACCGTGGCGGTGGTGGCGCCCGAGGGGATGGTGACGGTGGCGACGCCGCCGGTGTAGTCCACGCCCGAGGTGGCGGTGCCGCCGGTGGTCAGGTTGACCACGGTGTCCGAGGCCAGGTTGGCGCTGCGGGTGACCGTATAGGTCAGGTTGGTGAGGCCGTCCTCGCTGACGCTGGCCGGGGAGACCGCGATCGAAACGCTGGGCGCGGCGACGACGTCGACCTGCACCGGCACGATGTCGAAGAAATCACAGCCCGGGCAGGCCGGGTCGGTGGTGCTGTCGTTGACCACCAGCTGCACGTTGTAGGTGCCGGTGGCGGTCGGGGTGCCGGTCAGCTGGCCGTTGGACTGCAGGGTGATGCCGGGCGGGAAGCTGCCGCTGCTGATCGAGAAGCTGTAGGGCGCATTGCCGCCCACGCCGGTGTACTGGAAGGTGGACGCGACGTTCTGGATCAGGGTGGCCGGGGTCGGCGAGGCGTTGAGGTCGGGGTCGGCGACGGTGCCGGTGTAGGTCTTGAGCGCGGAGTCACCCCCGGAATCCTGGGACCGCACGGTGAAGTTGTAGTTGACCCGCTGCGTGGGCGTGCCCGAAAGCACGCCCGACGAGCTCAGCGTAAGGCCGGCGGGCAAGGTGCCCGAGCTCAGCGTGTAGGTGTAGGGGGCGGTGCCGCCGGTCGAGGTCAGCGTCTGGCTGAAGGGCACCGCGACCTTCATCGCCGGCAGCGAGGCCGGCGAGACCGTGATGGCCGAGGTCGGCGCGCTGATGGTGATCGTGAACCGGATCCGGTCGAGGTCCAGGTCCTCGATCTCGAAGACGTCGCTGGTGGCGCTGTTGCCGTTGTGGGTGTAGGTCAGCACCGACACCGCCGTGCTCGGCGGCAGGAAGTCCTGCCTGAGCAGGGCCGAACCATGCGAGGGCGCGACCAGGTACAGCGGCGTGCCGTTGCCGAAGCCGAGGTTGTAGCCGTCGCAGTCGGTGATGTCGATCTCGACCGAGCCGCCGTTGGCGACCGTCGCGGTCTGCGGCGGGCAGTCGTTCGAGGTGTGCTGGGCCGCCGCGAGCGGGCTCCAGAACAGGCTCACCAGAAGCAGCAGGAACAAACCTGCGCCGGAAAGACGACCGGCGCCGCGGGCAAACGCGCCCGTCGCCACTGAAGACTGCTGCATGTCCTTGCTCCCCTGTAGAAATTTGGATCCCACGGGGAGCGGTGTCCCGGCAGGATTCTTGGTCAACGCAGGCCACCTGCGACACCGGCCACCAAAATAGCCCATGCACGCCCCGCCCGCCATAACGCGGCACAGCGTGCCGCAATCGCTGGGCCGGGGGCGTGACCGGAGTCACGGCCCGGCCCACGCGGACGGCGCCCTGCCGGCGGCCGGCTTGTATTGCCACCGTCATGCCGGCAAAGTGGCCGCCGGGGATCCAAAGGTCGCGCGGCCGTCGCCGCAGCCACCGGACAGGAACAGGAGGGGACCATGAGCGAGAAATTCCTCGGCCAGGTGATGATGGCCGGCTTCAACTTCGCGCCGAGATATTCCGCGTTCTGCAACGGCCAGCTGCTGGCCATCAACCAGAACCAGGCGCTTTTCTCCCTGCTGGGAACCCAGTACGGCGGAAACGGCACCACGAACTTCGCCCTGCCCAACCTGCAGGGACGCTCGCCGATCGGGTATGCCTCTTCGGTCGACCCGGGCTGGCAGCCGCCGCAAACGCAGATCGGACAGGCCGGCGGTTCGGAAAACGTGACCTTGAACGTAACCAACCTGCCTACCCATACGCACTCCGCCGCCGGCTCCACCGTCGCGGGCACGGCCCGCCTGCCGGTGAACGCCATCTACGGCAGCAGCACCGACCCGCTGTTCGGTCCGTCCAACGGCGCCCTGGTGCCGCTGAACCCTGCCACGGTGGCCGCGGTGGGCGGAAACCAGCCGCATTCGAACATGCAGCCGTACACGACGATCAATTTCTGCATCCTGCTGTCGGGCATCTTCCCGTCCCGCAACTGATCCCTCGCCGTCCCGGCCATCCGCCACGCCGCGCCGCGACCGGGCGCGTCGGCCACCCCGAGCTTCGGAGCAACGTCCCATGAGTCAGCCCTACGTCGGTGAGATCAGAATGTTCGGCTTCGGCCGCACGCCCAACGGTTGGCAGGCCTGCGACGGCAGCCTGCTGTCGATCGCCGAATACGAAGTGCTGTTCACCCTGATCGGCACGACCTACGGCGGCGACGGCCAGACCACCTTCGCGGTCCCCGACCTGCGCGGCCGGATCCCGGTGCACCAGGGCACCCTGGCCGGCGGCAGCACCTACGTGATCGGCCAGATGTCCGGCACCGAGGCCGTCACCCTGACCTCGAACCAGATCCCGTCGCACACCCACACCGCCGTCGCCACCACGGCGGCCGCCACCACCGGCACGCCGGGCAATTCGGTGATCCCCGGCGCGGTGGCGAACCAGACGATGTACGTCACCGACACCAGCGGCGGCTCGCCCTTCACCCTGGCGCCGCAGGCGATGACCGCCGCCGGCGGCTCGCAGCCGCACGAGAACTGCATGCCCACGCTGACGGTGCAGTTCTGCATCGCCTGGGCCGGCATCTTCCCGTCGCAGAACTGATCCGAACCCAACGCGCGAAGCCGGCAAGCACAGACCGCCGGCGCCACAGGAGAGATGCATCATGACCGAACCCTTCATCGGCGAGATCCAGATCTACGGGTTCAATTTCCCGCCCCGGGGATGGGCCTACTGCAACGGCTCGACGCTGGCGATCTCCCAGAACACCGCGCTGTTCGCCCTGCTCGGCACCACCTACGGCGGCAACGGCCAGACCACGTTCCAGTTGCCGAACTTCGCCAGCCGCGCGGCCACCCAGCAGGGCCAGGGACCTGGCCTGACGCCGCGGAGCCTGGGCGAAACCTTCGGCGTCAACACCGTCGCCCTGCTCAGCACCGAGATGCCCGCGCACAGCCACGGCACGGTGCTGTATTCGCAGGGCGACAACAGCAAGCGCGCCAGCACGCCGGCCGCCGGCAACGCGTTGTCGGTGACCTCCAACTCCGCGGCCCGGCCCTTCCTGCCCAACGCATCGCCGAACACCACCTTCGCGCCGAACATGATTCAGGCCTCGACGGGCGGCGGACAGCCGCACGCGAACCAGCAGCCCTACCTGGGCATCAACTTCTGCATCGCCCTGCAGGGAATCTTCCCGTCTTTCCCCTGACCGGATGAGCGGCCTGCCGCCTTTCCCGGCCTGGCAGGGGCCGGCGCCCGAAACACCCGCGCTGCTTCGCGAGCGCGGGTTTTTTCTGCGCCCCGCCTGCGACGCGGACCTGCCCGGGCTGCGCGGGCTGTACGCCGACAGCCGCGCCGACGAGATGGCCGGGGTGCCCTGGCCGGCCATGGCCAAGCAGAGCTTCCTCGACGGGCAGTTCGACCTGCAGCACCGTCATTACCTGCAGCACTACGCCGGCGCCGACTTCCTCGTGCTCGAGCGCCTGGGCGAGGTGCAGGGGCGCTATTACCTGCGGCGCACGGCGCCCGACCATCTGGTCGTCGACATCTGCCTGCTGGCTGCGCACCGATCGCAGGGCCTGGGACGCGCGCTGATCCAGGCCTCGCAGGCGCAGGCGCAGGCCCTGGGGCGCGGCATGGTGCTGAGCGTGCTGCGCCACAACACCCGCGCCCGGCGGCTCTACCAGTCCCTGGGTTTCGAGGCCGTGGCGGGCGGCGACGGCGACAGCCACGAGCGGATGCGCTGGCCCGGCGGCACCGCGCCGGCTAGTTGAACACGGCCTGGTAGAGGAAACCCTCGCGCTCGCGGGCGATCGGCACCAGGAAGATGTCGAAGCCGCCGACACGTTCGTGGCGCATCCGGTAGAGCTGCTGCGGGAACAGCAGCGGCGAGCCGTTCCGGAACAGCAGCGAGAACGGCGCGCGGGCGGCGTTCGGGGCCGCGTGCGGCAGCGGCCGCGCCTCGACCAGCACGAACTCGATCTCGCCGTCCTTCAGTGCGGCGCGGAAGCTCTCGTTCAGGCAGCCGGCGAAATCCTGCAGCGTCAACAGGTGCATGGTGCAAACCTCGGGGCGGGCGCCAAGTTTAGGGGAAGACCGCGGCGGCCGTCGCCGCCTCGACCCATTCCGATTCGCGCGCGCTCAGCGCCGCGGGCGGAAGGTAGCCTTCGTCCGGCGCCCGGTCGCCGGCGGCGCCGTTGATGCGCCGCTGCAGCGGGTCGCGGCGGATGCCGTCGAAGGGCAGGAAGGCGCAGAGCCGGTGAATGGCCTGGTCGGGGTCGCGCACCAGGGTCTCGAAATCCAGCACCAGCACCGGATGCTGCTGGCGCCAGGCGTGCATGAATCGCTGGTGTTCCAGCCACTGCGCACAGAAGCCCTGCATGTCGGCCTCGTCGGCGAGGGCGCCCCAGGCCTTGGCCGAACGTGCGGTGTCGGCCAGGTCGCGGTGCAGGTAGATCACCCGGGTTCCCGGCACCACGTCGAACAGCAGGCGCATCAACGCCGGCGGCCAGCCGGGGTACTTGAATCCCCAGAGTTCGCGGCCCGCCTGCAGGGCGTGGTCGCGGCAGTAGGCCAGTCCGGCGACGGCGCCATCGCGCTGCGCGTCCAGGTAGCCGTCGAGGTCGGGCATCAGGTCCAGCATCCAGCCATCGCCGTCGCCGCGCACCACCCGCTCCAGGCGGTCGGCGAAGCGCGCGCGCGAGTGCGCGTAGACCATGCGCCGCGAGGCGAGGATCTGCAGCTGCAGGTCCAGGTCCTTGCCGACCTCCTCGCCATAGACGAGCGCGTTGCGCGACGAGCACAGCAGCCGCTGCAGCAGGGTGGTGCCGCAGCGGATGCTCGGGGAGGTGACCAGCAGCGGCGCCAGTCCGCGCGCTTGCGTCATCTCGCGCGGGCCGGAACTCAGGCGCGAGCCAGCGCCAGCACTTCACCCGCGGCGCGCAGGCCGGAAAGCGCGGCGCCTTCCATGAAGCCCTGCCACTCGTAGAAGCTGCTGGTGTGTTCGCCGGCGAACAGCAGGTTGCCGACCGGCTTGGCCTCGTTGTGGGCGCTGGTGGTGAAATAGCCCGGCCGGTTGCAGCTCTGCGAGCCCTTGCTGAGCGGGTTGGCCGACCAGTTCTCGACGTGCGCCAGCACGTTGCCGTCGGCGTCGCGCCGCGCGGCCGCGCCGGCGCCCGGGAGCACGGCCTCCAGGTTGCCGAGGAAGGCGCGGGCATCGGCCTGCAGCGTGGCGGCGGTCATCGAACGCGCCTGGTCGCCGCCGACGTAACCGGCCAGCACGGCGCGGGTGGCGTCGGCCTTGCTCGGGCTGGCCTCCCAGGTGGACTGCATGTAGGCGCGGTCGCTGAAGCCGGTGCCGTTGAGGCCATGGCGGGACTGCCACACCGGCTGGTTGAAGCCGACCAGCAGCTTGCTGTGGTCGCCCATGCTGGCGTTGGCGATCGCCTGCAGCTTCCAGTCCGGAAGCTCCAGGCTCGGATGCAGGTCGACGTCGCGCAGCACGCTGAAGGGCAGGGTCAGCACGACCGCGTGGTGGTCGGACTGGACCGCGCGGCCGCCGACGTCGAAGGAGAGCCGCAGCAGGCCGCTGGAGAGCTTGCGCACCGACACCAGGCGGTGTTCGTGCGCCACCGGCACCGGCAGGCGGTCGGCCAGGCCGGTGGCGATGCGGTCGTTGCCCTCGACCACGCGCAGCACCCGGCCGCTGTGCACGCCGAACGGCGCGCTCTTGCTGCGCTTGTCGCCGTGGGCGAAGCGCAGGAAGGTGATGGAGCTGAGCGAATCGATGTCGGCGCCGTATTCCGACAGGTAGGCGCTGCGGATGACGCCGCGAAGCAGCGGGCCGGCGCCGTGCAGGCCCAGGTAGTCGCCCAGGCTCATGTAGTCCAGCAGCTGGTCGTCCGCGGTGTAGGCGTCGGCCGTGGGCGTGCTGAGCAGCTTGAGGTCCTCGCGGATGGAGGCCGCGAACGCACGGTATTCCTCCACCACCTGGGCCTCCGAATACGCGCGGCCGCCGAAGTTGTAGAAGGCGGAGCCGGGGAACTCGCTGGCGTGCTCCAGCTCCAGGCCCAGGCCGCGGGCATAGCCGACCATGACGTGGTGCGAGGAGTTGAGGAACTCGCCGCCGCGCTCGACCACCTGGCCGGGGAACACCCCGCGCAGGCTGGCGCAGCGGCCGCCGACGCGGTCCGCGGCTTCGTAGACGCGGGCGGCGATGCCGAGCCGGGCCAGTTCGTAGGCGCAGCTGAGGCCGGACAGGCCGGCGCCGACCACCGCCACCTTGCCCGAGGTCCGGGTGGGGCCGATGCGTTTGCGGTCCATGCCGTCGCTGCCGGCGGCGGCAGCCCAGGCGGCAGGCGCCAGCGACCACGCGGCGCCCGCGCTGGTCGCGGCGACCACGCCCTTGGCGAAGTTGCGCCGGCCCTGGCTGTCGACCTGGTCCCGGCCGATCGATTCCTCGGCGCTTTCGCCCGTGCGTTCGCAACGCTCCGCCAAACGGGCGATGCGAAGCAGGCGCGCCATCATGTCGCTGCGGCTCATTAGGACCCCCTGTCCCCCAGTTGTGCTCCGATATTAACCCGTATCGACCCAGCGGCAAGCCAAGCGTCGCGATCGGGCCCGTCGGCCGGATCCGGAGCGTGCCGGGCCTAGCGCGTGTCGTCGTCGCGCAGCGTGCCCGCCGCGCGCGCCGCCGCGCCGATGCGGTAGCCCTCGCCCGGTGCGAGGGCGAAGGCGACGGTCTCGTCCGGTTCCGCGTCGCGGTCGGCGCGGGGCGTGACGATGATGCGCACCCCGGCCGCGCCCGCCGGTACGGTGACGCGGGCCGGCGCGCCGCGGACGCCGCCCGGCGACAGGTTCACCACGGTGTCGCGTGGGCGCGGGGCATCCAGGCCGACGCGGAAGACCAGCGGCTGGCCGCCGTCTTCGGCCACCGAGGCGGGGTGGACGGTGATGGAGGCGACCGGCGGCCCGAGCCGGAACCGGAAGGTCTCGAGCTCGAAGTTTTCGCCGACGCCGCCGCTGCTGTCGGTGATGCGCAATGTGACCGGGTACTCACCGGGTGCGGCGGTGCTGGTGCCGCTCAGCAGGCCCGCGGGCGACAGCGAGATGCCGGCCGGCAAGCCCGCGCCCGGCTCGAGCTGGAACCGGAACGGCGCCAGTCCCCCCACGACCTGCAGGGACTGCGAGAAGGCCTGGCCCGGCTCGACGCCCGCCGCGGCGGAAGCCAGGCGCATCGGCGCGGGCGCCACCGTGCCGCTGTAGCTCGCCTGCGCCGAGTCGCCGCGCGCGTCGCGCAGGCGAAGTTCGAAGCGGTAGGGTCCGCGCTCGGTCGGCGTGCCGGAAAGGCGGCCGTCCTCGTCCAGGCTCAGGCCCTTGGGCAGGGCGCCGGACGCGAGCTGGAACCGGTAGGGCGCGCTGCCGCCCGCGGCTTCCAGCGGCAGGTCCAGCGCCGCGCCCGCGAACAGCGGCGGCAGCCGGGCCGGCGCGGCGGTGATCGCGTTCGTGACGGCGTTGGCCTGGATGGTGACCTGCACGGTGATCAGGTCGCTGGCATCGTCGAGCACGACGAAGCGGTCGCTGCCGCCGCCCGCGGGCGAGCGGCCCCCGTGCTGGTAGACATAGCTGTCGAGCGGCTCGCTGTCGCCCGGCGACGTGCTGCCATGCGCGGGCGGCTGCGAGACGATGCCCAGGCCGAAGGCATGGCAGGCCGACAGGTCCACGCGCACGCTGCCGCCCCAGGGAACCGAGACCTCGCGCGTGGCGCAGCCCGGATAGTTCGATGGCTGGTCGACCGCCCAGGCCGGCAGGGTCCAGGACAGCGCGAGCACCAGTGCGATGCGGCCGGGGCGGCGGAAGGATGACAAGGGCATGCGGACGTCCTGGCGGTTTGTTCCGGTGATCATGCCAACTATGGCCCGGCTTGCGAACACCCGGTCGGCGCCCGGCGCGCGTCCGGCCGCCCCGGAATCAGCCGCCGCGTTCGCGCTCGATCGCGCGCCAGCCGATGTCGCTGCGGTAGAAGACGCCGTCCCAGTGGATGTTGTCGGCGGCGGCATAGGCGCGGCGCTGCGCTTCGGCGACGGTGGCGCCGAGCGCGCAGGCGCAGAGCACGCGGCCGCCGGTGGTCACCACCACGCCGTTGCGCAGTTCGGTGCCGGCGTGGAAGACCTTGGCGTCCGGGCCCGGGTCGGTGGCCAGGCCGGCGATGGCGTCGCCGGTGCGCGGCGTGCCGGGATAGTTGTCCGCCGCCATCACCACGCCCAGGCTCGGCCGTGGGTCCCAGTCGGCCTGCACCTGCTCGAGGCGGCCGTCGATCGCGGCTTCCACCAGGTCCAGCAGGTCGCTGCGCAGGCGCAGCATCACCGGCTGGGTTTCCGGGTCGCCGAAGCGCACGTTGTACTCGATCACCCTGGGCGAACCGTCGGGCGCGATCATCAGGCCGGCATAGAGGAAGCCGGTGAAGGGGATGCCGTCTGCGATCATGCCGCGCACGGTCGGTTCGACCACTTCGCGCATCACCCGCGCATGCACTTCCGGCGTGACCACCGGCGCCGGCGAATACGCGCCCATGCCGCCGGTGTTCGGGCCGGTGTCGCCGTCGCCGACGCGCTTGTGGTCCTGCGAGGTGGCCATCGGCAGCGCGAAGCGGCCGTCCACCATCGAGATGAAGCTGGCTTCCTCGCCCTCCAGGAACTCCTCGATCACCACGCGCGCGCCGGCGTCGCCGAAGGCCTCGCCCTCGAGCATGTCGAGGATCGCCGCCTCGGCCTCCTCGACCGTCATCGCCACCACCACGCCCTTGCCGGCGGCCAGGCCGTCGGCCTTGATCACGATCGGCGCGCCGTGGTCGCGCACGTGCTGCAGCGCCAGCGCGCTGTCCTCGAACACGCCGTAGTACGCCGTGGGAATGCGGTGCCGCGCCAGGAAGTCCTTGGCGTAGGCCTTGCTGCCCTCGAGCTGCGCCGCGGCCGCGGTGGGTCCGAAGATGCGCCGGCCTTCGGCGCGGAAGGCGTCCACCACGCCGCGCACCAGCGGCGCCTCGGGGCCGACCACGGTGACGGCGACGTCCTCGTCGGCGGCCAGCTGCAGCAGGGCGGCGACGTCGGTCGCCTTCACCGGCACGTTGCGGCAGCGTGGCTCGGTGGCGGTGCCGGCGTTGCCGGGCGCGACCAGCACCTCGCTGACCCGCGGCGACTGCGCCAGCTTCCAGGCCAGGGCGTGCTCGCGGCCGCCGGAACCGATGACGAGGACTTTCATGCGTGGGGCTCCGGTGGGCGACGCGGGAATAGGGGGTGGTTCAGCGCTGCGCCAGGCAGTCCTGGCCGCGCAGGGTGACTTCGAAGAAGACGTCGTTGCGGGCGTCGATGAACCGGCGCGTCAGCACCAGGCCCTGAGACAACATGCGCAGCACGTCGGGGTTGCGGCAATGGGTCAGCAGCTCGGCCTGTTCCGACTGGCGGACCGCGTCCAAACGCTCCGGGTCGGCGCGGTCGGCGGCGGCGCTGCGCCTGGCGCTGCGGATGAAGCTCACAAGCACCGGGCCCTCCAGCCGCACCGCTTCAAGCGTCAGGCCGGGCGCGTAGGGTTTGGGCAGGCCCTTGGAATAGTCGGCCAGCACCTGCCGGGCCAGCGCCTCGGTCTGCGCCGCGCGCTCTTCGGCGCTGCGCTGCTGGAGCCAGGCGGGGCCGAACAGCAGGGTCGCGCCGATCGCCAGCCCGGCCAGGGCCACGGCGCCGATCCAGCGCGGGTTTCGCGGGGAGCGTTGGCGTGCCGGGCTCATGCGCGGCTCAATGGCGGAAGTGGCGGCGGCCGGTGAAGACCATGGCCATGCCGTGTTCGTCGGCGGCGGCGATGACTTCGGCGTCGCGCATCGACCCGCCCGGCTGGATCACCGCGGCGATGCCGGCCTTGGCGGCGGCGTCGATGCCGTCGCGGAACGGGAAGAAGGCGTCGCTGGCCATCACCGAGCCCGGCACCGCCAGCCCGGCTTCTTCGGCCTTGAGGCCGGCGATCTTCGCGCTCACCACGCGGCTCATCTGGCCGGCGCCGATGCCGACGGTCTGCAGGTCCTTCGCGTAAACGATGGCGTTGGACTTGACGTACATCGCCACCTTCCAGGCGAACAGCAGGTCGCGCAGCTGGTCGGCGGTGGGCGATTTCGCGCTGACGACCTTCAGGTCGGCGGCGGTCAGCGTGTCCGTGTCGGCATCCTGCACCAGCAGGCCGCCGGCGATGCGCTTGTATTCGAAGCCGGATGTCGCCCGCAGGTCGCCGCAGGCCAGCACCCGCACGTTCGCCTTCTTGGCGAAATGCGGCAGGGCGTCGGCGGCGATGGATGGCGCGATCACCACTTCGACGAACTGGCGCTTGAGGATCTCGGCGGCGGTGGCGGCGTCCAATTCGCGATTGAACGCGATGATCCCGCCGAAGGCCGAGGTCGGGTCCACGGCGTAGGCGCGGTCGTAGGCCGTCATCAGGTCGCCGGCGACGGCGACGCCGCAGGGATTGGCGTGTTTGACGATGACGCAGGCCGGGGCGTCGAAGGCCTTGACGCATTCCAGCGCGGCGTCGGCGTCGGCCAGGTTGTTGTAGCTCAGCTCCTTGCCCTGCAGGAAACGCGCGGTCGCGACGATGCCGGTGCCGGCGTTGCGTTCCAGGTAGAGCGCGCCGCGCTGGTGCGGGTTTTCGCCGTAGCGCAGCGGCGAGGCCAGCGACAGCGAGGCGTGGAAGGTTTCGGGCCAGGCCCTGGGCTCGCCGGGATCTTCGGCGCGCGGCGACAGCCACATCGCGATCTGGCCGTCGTAGGCGGCGGTGTGGGCGTAGGCCTTGGCGGCCCAGGCGCGGCGCATCGCCGGCGTGGTGCCGCCGGCCGCCAGCGCCTCGACCAGGGCGGCGTAGTCGGCCGGGTCGACCACCACGCTGGTGCGCGCGTGGTTCTTGGCGGTCGCGCGCAGCATGGCCGGACCGCCGATGTCGATGTTCTCGACTGCGTCGTCGTAGCTGCAATCGGACTTGGACACCGTCTGGACGAACGGGTAGAGGTTCACCACCAGCAGGTCGATCGGGGCGATGCCGTGCTGCGCCATCACCGCATCGTCCACGCCTTCGCGGCCGAGCAGGCCGCCGTGGATCTTCGGGTGCAGGGTCTTGACCCGGCCGTCCATGATTTCGGGAAAACCGGTGACCTCGCTGACGTCGCGCACCGGCAGGCCGGCCTCGCGCAGGGCCTTGGCGGTGCCGCCGGTGGACAGCAGGTCGACGCCGAGCGCGTGCAGGCCGCGGGCCAGTTCGACCACGCCGGTCTTGTCGGAAACGGAAAGCAGCGCGCGGCGGACGGGTTGGCGTTCGGCGGTCATCGGGCACCTCGGGAAGAGGCGGCGATTATACCCCGCACAAATCCGGGGTCAGAGTGCATTTATCTTGGCCCGGCAAGCGTCCTGCTCCAGGCAGCGCAAGATAAATGCACTCTGACCCCGGATTTCAGGCGAGGCCGTAGGCCTTGAGCTTCTTGCGCAGGGTGGCGCGGTTGATGCCCAGGCAGGCGGCGGCGCGGCTCTGGTTGCCGTCGCAGTGGCGCAGCACTTCGGCGAACAGCGGCGCTTCGATCTCGCGCAGCACGACCTCGTACAGGTCGTCGATGTCGCAGCCGTTGAGGTCCTGCAGGTAGCGCCGCACCGAACGCGAGACATGGTCGCGCAGCGGGGTATGGCTGGGAGTGTGCGAGTTGGAATCCGCGCGCGCGGCCGGCAGGGCGTTCACTTCGGGGAAGCTCCGTGGGGGTTTGACCGCTTCCTTGCGGGCCCGCCGGTCGGCGACGGGGGAGGAAGTCTACGTCAAAGCAAAACGCGGTGCGACCTGTACTACCGGACAGGTCCGACGGCGCGGCTTCAATGGAAGTCGAAGGTGAACGCCACCGCGCGTTTGCCCGGGTCCAGGATCTCCAGCGTTGCGCTGGCCGACTGCCCGGGCGCGATCTGGGCTGAAGCAGGCGGGCTGCCGAGATATTCCACCGGCTGGAAACGGCGCAGGCCCAGGGCCTGGCCGTCGAGGTCCTGCAGGGCGATCTCCAGCACCGGCCAGGGCTGCGACCAGCGGGCATCGTTGCGGAAACTCGCGCTGATCAGCAGCACGCCGGGCACGCTGGGATGCGGCTGCACCTCGCGGCTGGTGACGCGGAAGGCGTCGGGTTCGCGCCAGGGCGGCAGGTCGCAGCCCAGCAGGCCGCAGACCGTCTCCAGCCGCGGCCGCCAGGAGGGGTCACCGGCCAGGCGGTAGCGGTCGGCCAGCACCAGCTGCAGCAGGAGCAACAGCGACAGGCCCACCACCGCGCCCAGCCAAGCCCAGGGAAAGGGCCGGCGGGGTTTCGGTGCGTCGGGCGCGGCGAAGGTGGGGGCGCGGGCGGGCATGGCGCGAAGGATACCGGCTCAGGCGTCGCGGCGGACCCCGGTGATGCGCATCCAGTCGCCGTCCTGTGTCGCCTGCAGTTGGTCGAACCACGCCGAATAGCGTTCGATCAGCGCGCCTTCCTGTCCATGCAGGATGCCCGACAGGGCGATCACGCCGCCCGGTTCGACGCGCGAGGCCAGGGTGTCGGCCAGTGCATCCAGTGCCACCGCCAGGATGTTGGCGACCACCACCGGATAAGTCGCCGCCGGTTCTTCCTCCGGCGCGTACACGTCGAGCTGGTCGCCGACGCCGTTGCGTTCGGCATTGTCGGCGCTGGCGGCCAGCGCCTGCGGGTCGTTGTCCACGCCGACCGCGCGCGCGGCGCCGAGCTTGAGCGCGGCCAGGGCCAGGATGCCGCTGCCGCAGCCGAAATCGAGCACGGTCTTGCCGCGCAGCACCAGCGAATCCAGCCAGGCCAGGCACAGCGCCGTGGTCGGGTGCGTGCCGGAGCCGAAGGCCAGGCCCGGGTCCAGGCGCACGATCACGCCGTCCCTGGCTTCCGGCGGCGCGTCCATGTTCCAGGGCACGATCCAGGTGCGCCGGCCGAACTGCAGCGGCACGTACTGGTCCATCCAGGCGCGTTCCCAGTCCTGGTCGGCGACCGTGCGGAAGTCGGCCTGCGACAGGTCGATCTGGTCGTCGAAGGATTCCAGCGCGTGCAGCACCAGCTCCGGCATCGTCTCTTCCGGAAACAGCGCCAGCAGGGTGATCTCCGGCCACAGCGGGATCTCGCCCACGCCAGGCTCCAGCACCGCGCGCTCGTTCGGCGTCGCCGCATCGGCATCGAGCAGGGTCACCGACAGCGCGCCGAGATCCATCAGCGCGTTCTCGGCGCGGTGTTCGTCGGCGGCGCGGACGCGCAGCGAGAGTTCAAGGAAAGGCATGAAACATCAACCCAGCCCGATCGCCTTTTCCTTGCGCTCCGCCAGCCGCTTCTCGAGGTAGTGGATGTTGGTGCCGCCCTGCAGGAAACCGATGTCGGCCATGATCCGGCTCTGCAGCGGCACATTGGTCTTGATGCCGTCCACCACCATCTCGCTCAGCGCCACGCGCATGCGGGCGATGGCCTGGGCGCGGGTGGCGCCGTGCACGATCAGCTTGCCGATCATCGAGTCGTAGTTTGGCGGGACCTTGTAGCCCTCATAGATGTGCGAATCGACGCGCACGCCGGGACCGCCGGGGGCGTGGAAGTGCTTGATCAGGCCGGGGCTGGGCAGGAAGGTCTCCGGGTCCTCGGCATTGATGCGGCACTCGATCGCGTGGCCGGTGATCTTGATGTCGCTCTGCTTGATGCTCAGCTTCTGGCCGCTGGCGATCAGCAGCTGCTCGCGCACCAGGTCGACGCCGGTGATCAGTTCGGTCACCGGATGCTCCACCTGGATGCGGGTGTTCATCTCGATGAAGTAGAAGCGGCCGTCCTCGTACAGGAACTCGAAGGTGCCGGCGCCGCGGTAGCCGATGCGGATGCAGGCCTCGGTGCAGATGCGGCCGATGTCGGCGCGCTGCTGCTCGGTGATGCCCGGGGCCGGCGCTTCCTCGACCACCTTCTGGTGGCGGCGCTGCATCGAGCAGTCGCGCTCGCCCAGGTGGATCGCATTGCCCTGGCCATCGGAGAGCACCTGGATCTCGACGTGGCGCGGGTTCTCCAGGAACTTCTCCATGTAGACCATGTCGTTGCCGAACGCGGCCTTGGCTTCCTGCTTGGTCGCGGCGATGGACGCCATCAGCGCGCCGGCCTCGCGCACCACGCGCATGCCGCGGCCACCGCCGCCGCCCGCGGCCTTGATGATCACCGGATAGCCGATCTCCTTGCCGAAACGCAGGCACTCGGCCTCGTCGTCGGGCAACGGGCCGCCGGAGCCGGGCACGCAGGGCACGCCGGCGTCCTTCATCGCCCGGATGGCCTCGACCTTGTCGCCCATCATGCGGATCACGTTCGCGGTCGGGCCGATGAAGACGAAGCCGGACTTCTCGACGCGTTCGGCGAAGTCGGCGTTCTCCGACAGGAAGCCGTAGCCCGGGTGGATGCCCTGGGCGTCGGTCACCTCGGCCGCGGCGATGATGGCCGGGATGTTGAGGTAGCTCTCGGCCGACGGCGCCGGGCCGATGCAGACCGACTCGTCGGCCATGGCCACGTGCTTGAGGTTGCGGTCGACGGTGGAGTGCACGGCCACGGTCTTGATGCCCAGGCTGTGGCAGGCGCGCAGGATGCGCAGCGCGATCTCGCCGCGGTTGGCGATGACGATTTTCTCGAGCATGGGCACGGCCTTAGCTGATGACGAACATGGGCTCGTCGAATTCGATCGGCTGGCCGTTCTTGACCAGGATGGCGCTGACGATGCCCGAGACGTCGGCCTCGATCGGGTTGAACATCTTCATCGCCTCGATGATGCCCAGGGTCTCGCCGGCCTTGACGGTCTGGCCGACCTTCACGAACGGCGGCTTGTCCGGGCTGGGCGACTCGTAATAGGTGCCGACCATGGGCGAACGCACGGTGTGGCCGTCCGGCACGTCCTTGGTGGACTTGCCGACCGCTTCCGGCGACAGCGCGGGGGTGGGCGCGGGCGCGGCGGCGCGGGCCGGTTCGGCGTGCGCCACCGGGGCCGGCGCGGCCGCGACGGTGTAGCCGCCCTGCGGCGCGCGGGCCAGGCGCACCGACTCCTCGCCCTCCTTGATCTCGATTTCGGAGAGGTTCGATTCCTCGAGCAGGTCGATGAGCTTCTTGATCTTGCGAAGGTCCATGGCGGCCTCGTCTTGTGGTGATGGTTGGAAAGGAAGGGGCGAAGGACCGGCCTAAATGCCGGTCTGGATCTCGGTGCCGTCGTCGGCGCGCAGACGGCGGATCGCCGCCTCCAGCGCGTAGCCGTAGCTGTCGGCGCCGAAGCCGCAGACCACGCCGACCGCCAGGCTGGAGAAATAGCTGTGCTGGCGGAAGGGTTCGCGGGCGTGCGGGTTGGACAGGTGCACTTCGATGAAGGGCAGGGCCACCGCCGCCAGGGCGTCGCGCAGGGCGACGCTGGTGTGGGTGAAGGCGGCCGGGTTGATCAGGATGAAGGCGGTGCCGTCGCGGCGGGCGGCCTGGATCCGGTCCACCAGCAGGTGCTCGGCGTTGGACTGGAAGCTGTCGAGGGTGTGGCCGGCCTCGGCGGCCCGGGCGGCCAGGGCGGCGTCGATCTGGACCAGGGTGGTGCGGCCGTAGATGCCCGGCTCGCGTTCGCCGAGCAGGTTCAGGTTCGGACCATGCAATACCAGGATCTTCGCCACGCCGGCCTCCGCAAAGGAGGCACAGTCTGGGGGCAAGGCCCGGCGGCTGTCCAGAAGATAACCGCGACTTGCCGGATTTTAACGGGCGTTTGAATTCAGTCCGCGGGTCGGCTCAGTCGCGGACCCAGGCCCGGACCGCCTCGACGTCGGGAAAGGCGCCGTAATGGGTCTTGGCCAGGCGGCCCTCGCCGTCCACCAGCACGGTATAGGGCAGGATGCCGCGGGCATTGCCAAGGCGCACCGAGCTGTCGCCGGGCCCGGGGGTCTCCAGGGCCAGGCGGAAACCGACCGGCACCTGGCCGAGGAAGGCGCGGGCCTCGTCGGCGCTGTCCAGCGCCACGCCGATCACCTGCACGCCGTTGCCGCCCTGTTCGGCGGCGTAGGCGTCCAGCACCGGCATTTCCTTGCGGCAGGGGCCGCACCAGCTGGCCCAGTAGTTGATCAGGCGCGGGCGGCCGCGGCCGGAGACCGGGATCGGGTCGCCGCCGTCCAGCGCCGCGAAGGTCCAGGCCGGCATCGGTTCGCCGACCTTCACCACGCTGACGCCCGGCGGCGGCGGCTGTTCGGCCGGCCACAGCACGCGCTGGCCCAGCCACCAGCCCAGGCCTGCGCAGACGCCGCCCAGCAGGACGATCGCGCCCCAGGTCAGCAGGTCGCGGCGGCCCATTCAGCGCGCCGCCTTGGCCAGGGCGTCCTCGACCATGCCCTGGGTCAGGATCGTCGGCAGCACCTCGGGCTCGCCGCCACCGCGCGGATAGACCACGTACAGCGGCACGCCGACCGCGCCATGCGATTCCAGGAAGGCGGTGATGGCCGGGTCCACGTCGGTCCAGTCGCCCTTCATGTAGACGGCGCCGGCGGCGTCGAGCGCGTCGCGGAAGGGCTGGCGGCCCAGCACCGTGCGCTCGTTGGCCTTGCAGCTGACGCACCAGTCGGCGGTCATGTTGACGAAGACCACGCGGCCGTCGCGGCGCAGCTGTTCGAGTTTTTCCGCCGAATAGGCGACCACGCCTTCCTCGGTGGCGGCCGCACGTTCCGGCGCCGGCATGCGCTGCACGACCAGTACCGGCCACAGCGCCGCCAGCACCACCGCACCGGCCAGCAGGCGCGGCAGCAGCCTGCCCCAGCGCGCCTTCTCCCACCACCACAGGCCCAGGCCCAGCACCACCGCACCGGCCAGCACCAGGCCGATCGCGTCGGCGCCGCGCTGTTTCGCCAGCACCCACAGCAGCCAGACCGCGGTGAGGTACATCGGGAAGGCCAGCACCTGCTTCAGCGTGTCCATCCAGGCGCCGGGTTTGGGCAGACGGGTGGCGAGCGCCGGCACGAAGCCGATCAGCAGGAAGGGCAAGGCCAGGCCAAGGCCCAGGGCCAGGAATACCAGGATCGCGAGCGCCGGCGACGCCGTGAAGGCGAAGGCCAGCGCCGTGCCCATGAAGGGCGCGGTGCAGGGGCTGGCGACCACCACGGCCAGTACGCCGGTGAAGAAGTCGCCCGCGGGGCCGGATTTTTCCGTCAGCGACTGGCCGGCGCCGGCCAGCGAGGCGCCGAAGCTCACCACGCCCGACAGTGACAGGCCGATCGCCACCATCACCAGGGCCAGGAAGGCGATGACGCCCGGCTGCTGCAGCTGGAAACCCCAGCCCAGGGCCAGGCCGGCCTGGCGCAGCGCCAGCGCGATGCCGCCGACCGCGGCGAAGCTGGCCAGCACGCCGGCCGTGTACCAGAGCGCCGAGCGGCGCGCATTCGGCCCGCCCTGGGCCAGGCTGAGCGCCTTCAGCGACAGCACCGGCAGCACGCAGGGCATCAGGTTCAGCACCACGCCGCCGCCCAGGGCCAGCAGCAGGGCCAGCCACAGCGGCGTGGCGGCTTTCGCGGGCGGGGTTTCGCGCGCGCCGGTGCCGGCGTCGGTGGCGGTCGCGCCGCCACCGGCGGGCAGGTCCAGCGCGACGATCCGGGTCATCGGCGGATAACAGATGCCGTCGGTCTGGCAGCCCTGGAAGGTGATGCGCAGCGTCGCCGGCAGCGCGGCGGTATTGGTGCGCGACAGCGGCAGCGGCGCGTCGATAGGTTCGAAGTACACCTGCACGTCGCCGAAGTGTTCGTCGCGGTGCGCGGTGGCGGGCGGCCACCGGATCTCGCCGGCCTGCACGCCCGGGGCGTCGAGCGCCAGCGTGGTGCGGTCGCGGTAGAGGTAATAGCCGGGCGCGGGCGTGAAGCGCAGCAGCAGGCGGTCGGGCGTGTCGACGATGGCCTCGAAGCGGAAGGCCTGGTGTTCGGGCAGCGGCAGGCCGCCGGCGGCGCGCGCCGGGTCGGTGCCGCCGAGCAGGTCGCCGCCGCGACCCCCGGTCAATGCGTCCAGCGCGCCGGTGCCGGCCGCGGCCGGCAGGTCCACCGTGACGGTCTTGGTATGCGGCGGGTAACACACGCCGAGGTCGGCGCAGCCCTGGTACTTCACCCGGAACTGCACCCGGGTGATGCCGTCGGCGGCGGCCCCGGTCTGCACGGCGGTGACCGAATCGCGGTAGGTCTCGACGTCGCCGAAGAATTCGTCGGTGTAGGCGATGCCGTCGGGCAGCTGCAGCGGATTGGTCTTGAAGCCGTCCACCGCCTGCACGCCCATGCGGTGCCGGTAGAGGTAGTAGCCCTCGGCGATCTTCCAGCTGAATTCGACGCGGCCGCGCTCGGGGGCGGTCGCGGTCAGCGCGAAGGCCTCGTCGATCGGCAGCAGGTCGGATTCATCCACCGCGCGGGCGGCGGGGGCGAGCAGCAGGGCGGCCAGGATGGCCAACAGCCAACGGGTCATGCGGATTCTCGGCAGGGGCGGCGGCCGGCCCCGGGTCGGGGGCCGGCCGCTTCGACTGCCAAGTATCCCCGGAAGTTCGTTGCCCGGGCGAGAACGGTCGGTTGCGCCGGGCTCAGGCCCGGTCGGTCATCGCCTCGACGAAGTCCACCAGGGGCAGCTGCTCCGGGCTGCGCAGCGAGCGGAACGCGACCAGCAGCCGCTCCTCCAGCCCGCACTGGGCGTAGAAGTTGAGCAGCATGGCCGGCGTTTCGGCGTCGCCGCCGAGCCAGCGGCCGCCGCGGCCGGTGGCCAGCCATTCGAAGCTGACCGCGGTGGCCATGGCGATCTTGCCCATGTTGTCGGTGGTGGGCTTGGCGCCGTCCTTGCGTTCCCACTGCGCCACGGCGCTGCGGGCGACGCCGACGGCGGCGGCCAGTTCGGACTGCGACATTTCGGCGCCACGACGCGCCTGCCGGATGCGGTTGAACAACAGTGTCATTGGTGTATCCCCGGAAATGGAACAAGAACAGCGTCGCCGTGCTCCTGCGTGGGAGGCTCCGGCGTTTCCTTCGGAAACCACTGGCCTGTCGCCCGGCCTCCCCTGAAGGCCCGGCGGCATCGGTTTCCGTTGACGGGCGGCGGCCGCGATCCAGCGGCCGCCGGGCGGAACGGGCCCCGGCCGGCGTGGCCGGCGATGATCCCGTTCCCGGTGTCCGGGCCGGCCGTTAGTCCGTCTGTGCGCGGACCTTTCCGACTGACACGTCCCCCGTTTCCCCGGCCGATTGTAGGGGCAGGTTCCCCCGTGGAATCAACCGGTTTGGCGCGCCCTCCCGGGTCTTTGCGACGAACGGCCGCCGACGGGCGAATGGCTCCCGGTGTCAGGGCGACGGCAGGCCGTCGGCCCTCGGCTGCCGGGTACCGGAACCGGCCCGGATGCGCGGCCCGTCTTGAAAGCCTCCACCCCGGCCCCATCCTTGGCCGGGTCGCGCGGCTTCCGGTGCCCGGTCTGCGCGCGTATCATTGGCACTCACCGGGGTGGAGTGCTAACACCTTCGCCCCATGTCGTTGAATCAATTGGAATAACGAGGACTCTCATGAACATCAAGCCGCTCTACGACCGCGTGGTCATCAAGCGTATGGAAGAAGAAAAGATGTCCGCCGGCGGCATCGTCATTCCGGACTCGGCCACCG
The DNA here is from genome assembly GCA_965650505.1 of uncultured Arenimonas sp. GTDB lineage: Bacteria > Pseudomonadota > Gammaproteobacteria > Xanthomonadales > Xanthomonadaceae > Arenimonas. The sequence continues at coordinate 566 of CBFGOZ010000004.1, read as the reverse complement.
AGAAGCCGATCAAGGGCGAAGTGCTCGCGGTCGGCGCCGGCAAGGCCCTGGACAACGGTTCGACCCGCGCCCCGACCGTGAAGGTCGGCGACAAGGTGCTGTTCGGCAAGTACGCCGGCACCGAAGTGAAGGTCGACGGCCAGGAAATCCTGGTGGTCAAGGAAGACGACATCCTCGCCATCCTCGGCTGATGAACCCGCCGGCCCGCGCCTGCGCGACCGGCCCCGCACCAACCCCACAAGAATTCTGGAGTTAGAAAAATGGCTGCCAAGGAAATCCGTTTCGGTGAAGACGCCCGCGCCCGCATGGTGAAGGGCGTCAACATCCTCGCCAACGCCGTCAAGGCCACGCTCGGCCCGAAGGGCCGCAACGTCGTGCTCGACAAGAGCTTCGGCGCCCCCACGATCACCAAGGACGGCGTGTCCGTCGCCAAGGAGATCGAGCTGGCCGACAAGTTCGAGAACATGGGCGCGCAGATGGTGAAGGAAGTCGCCTCCAAGACCTCCGACATCGCCGGCGACGGCACCACCACCGCCACCGTGCTGGCGCAGGCGCTGATCCGCGAG
>CBFGOZ010000003.1:0-32342 GCA_965650505.1 uncultured Arenimonas sp. | reverse complement strand
TGGCGGCGCCATCGCGGGGGGGTTGGGCGGCGCGGTTTTATCGCGTCGGGGCGGCCGCTGCGGCGGCCGCCCACTTCAACGGAGCCTCCCCCATGGACATCTCAAACATCCTCGCCGCCACCGCCCTGCTCGTGTCGGTGCTCAACTTCATCGAGATCAAGAAGCTGAAGGACGCCGCCAAGCGCTGACGCGCCGCGCCGAAGAAGCCCGACATGGACGTCATCCTCCAGTCCGAATCCTCGGAATGCGGCCTGGCCTGCCTGGCGATGGTGGCCGGGCACCATGGCCTGCGGGTGTCGCTGCGCGAACTGCGCCAGCGGTTCCCGCTTTCGCTCAAGGGCGCCAGCCTGCCGCGGCTGATCGCGGTGGCGGGCGAGCTGGGGCTGCAGTCGCGCGCGCTGCGGCTGGAGCTGGACGAACTCGACCAGCTCAGGACGCCGTGCATCCTGCATTGGGACCTGAACCACTTCGTCGTGCTCGAGCGCGTGCGCGGCCGCAAGGTGGTGGTGCTCGACCCCGGTTTCGGCCGCCGCGAACTGGCGCTGGACGACGTATCGCGGCATTTCACCGGCGTGGCGATGGAGCTGGTGCCGGCCGCCGACTTCCGGCGCCGCGAAGCACCGCCGGCGATCGCGGTACGCCAGCTCACCGGCCGCGTGCGTGGACTGGCGCGCAGCCTGGCCCTGGTGCTGGCGCTGTCGGTGGCGCTGCAAGCCTTCGTGGTGCTGGCGCCGTTCTTCATGCAATGGGTGGTGGACCAGGTGCTGGTGTCGGCCGACCGCGACCTGTTGACCGTGCTCGGCCTGTCCTTCGCGGTCGTGCTGCTGCTGCAGGTGGCGACCTCGCTGCTGCGCGGCTGGTCGGTGGTCTATCTGTCGGCGAAACTGGGGCTGCAGTGGACCGGGAACGTGTTCGCGCATTTGCTGCGCCTGCCGCTGGACTTCTTCGAAAAGCGCCACCTAGGCGACGTCACCTCGCGCATGGGCGCGGTGCAGGCGATCCAGCGCACCCTCACCACCAGCTTCGTCGAGGCGGTGATCGACGGCCTGATGGCCCTGGTCACCCTGGGCATGATGCTGCTCTACAGCTGGAAGCTGGCCCTGGTGACCCTGCTGGCGGTGGCGCTCTACCTCGGGCTTCGCGCGCTGGCCTTCGCGCCGGTGCGCAGCGCGACCGAGCAGCAGCTGCTGGCCGGCGCCCGCCAGCAGAGCCACCTGCTGGAATCGATCCGCGGCATCCAGTCCATCAAGGTCGCCGGCGCCGAACCGGCGCGCCGCTCGGCCTACCTGAACCTGATGAACGACACCGTCAACCGCGAGATCTCGCTGGCGCGGCTCGGCCTGGGCTTCCAGTCGGCCAGCCAGCTGATCTTCGGCATCGAGCGTATCGCGGTGATCTGGATCGGCGCGGTGCTGGCGATGCAGAGCGTGTTCTCGGTCGGCATGCTCATCGCCTACCTGGCCTACAAGGACCAGTTCGCCACCCGCGTCGCCGGCCTGGTCGACAAGTGGATCGAATTCCGGATGCTGCGCCTGCACGGCGAGCGCCTGGCCGACATCGTGCTGGCGGAACCATCCGACGCCGAAGCGACAGCCGCCGAAGCCACGCTGCCCCCGTCGCCACGCCTGGAGGTGCAGGGCCTGGGCTTCCGCTACGCCGACGGCGAACCCTGGGTGGTGAAGGACTGCAGCTTCACCATCGAGCCGGGCGAATCGGTGGCCATCGTCGGCGCCTCCGGCTGCGGCAAGACCACCCTGGTGAAGCTGATGCTGGGCCTGCTGCCGGCGGGCGAGGGCGGCATCCGCGCCGATGGCCAGGACATCACCCGCCTGGGCCTGCGCAACTACCGGCGCTCGGTGGGCGCGGTGATGCAGGACGACCAGCTGTTCGCCGGCAGCATCGCCGACAACATCGCCTTCGCCGACGACGAGGCCGATTTCGCGCGCATCGAGCAGGCCGCGCGCCTGGCCGCCGTGCACGAGGAGATCGCGGCGATGCCGATGGGCTACCACAGCCTGGTGGGCGACATGGGCACCACGCTGTCGGGCGGCCAGAAGCAGCGCGTCATCCTGGCCCGCGCGCTGTACCGGCAGCCCGCCATCCTGTTCCTGGACGAGGCCACCAGCCACCTGGACGTGGACCGCGAGCGCGTGGTCAACGAGGCCGTTCGGCGCCTGCCGCTGACGAAGCTGATCATCGCCCACCGGCCGGAAACCATCGCCAGCGCCGACCGCGTGCTGGTGATGCACGGCGGCCGCATCGTGCAGGAACTGCGGCCCACGCCGGCTGCGCCCGCGGCGGCCGCGCCGGTGCCGGTGGCCGAGGCGGTTCCCGCATGAACCACGACCTGTTCCGCGCCGAAGCCCTGCAGGCGCGCCGCACCAGCTGGCTCGGCGACGTCTCGCTGGCCCAGCCGCTGCCGCTCTGGGGGCTCGCAGCCTTCGTCGTCTCGGCCGCGTTCGCGGTGCTGGGCGTGCTGTACTTCGGCGAATACACCCGGCGCGCCACCGTCACCGGCCAGCTGGTGCCGGACCTCGGGCTGTCCACGGTGCTGGCCCCGGCCCAGGGCGTGGTCTCGCGCCAGTTCACCGAAGAGGGCGAGCAGGTGAGGGCGGGCCAGGCGCTGACCCTGATCAACGTGCCCCGCACCACCGCCGCCGGCGACGATGCCCTGGCCGTGGTGCGCGCCGGCATGGGCGAACGCAGCGACAGCCTGGCCGAGCTGGCGCGCTCGCAGGCCGAGCAGATCGACACCCAGATCGCCGGCACGCGCGGGCAGCTGGACGGGGTGCGCCGCGAGCTGGCGCAGATCGAGGCCGAGATCGCCACCCGGCGGGAGCAGGTGCGGCTGGGCCGCGAGACCACCGAACGTTTCGAGCGAATCTCCGACCGCCAGTACATCAGCCAGGTGCAGGTGAACCAGCAGCGCCAGGCCGTGCTCGACCTGGTGACGGCGCAGCAGGCGCTCGAGCGCCAGGCCACCAGCCTGCGGCGCAGCGCGGCCCAGCTGGAACAGTCGCTGCGCGAACTGCCGGTCCAGCGCCGCGCCCTGCAGGCGGCCTCGCGCCGCGATCGCGCCGAGCTCGACCTGGAGCGCGTGCAGCGCGAGGCCGATGGCGAGCTGCTGCTCAAGGCGCCGGTGACCGGCCAGGTGACCAGCCGGTTGGTGGAATCGGGCCAGGCGGTGCAGCCCGGGCAGCCGCTGCTGTCGGTGATGCCCGAGGGCTCGCAGCTGCAGGCCCAGTTGCTGGTGCCCAGCCACGCCGTCGGTTTCATCGAGCCGGGCGACCGGGTCCTGCTGCGCTACCAGGCCTATCCGCACCAGAAGTTCGGCCACCAGGCCGGACGCATCCTGCGCCTGTCGCGCAGCGCGACCCTGGCCCCGGGCGCCACCGAGCCGCACTACCGCGCCGTGGTCGCGCTGGACGCGCAGACCGTCACCGCCTTCGGCCGGCAGGAGCCGCTGCGGCCGGGCATGGTGCTCGAGGCCGACATCCTGGGCGAACGGCGCCGGCTGTACGAATGGCTGCTGGAGCCGCTGTACTCGCTGCGCGGCCGCATCGGCGACTGAAACCGGCGGCGGTTCCTTCACCGCCCCATCGCGGCTAGCATCGGCCATCCCCTTCCAGGAACCGCCATGACGACCCCGCTCAAGTGGCTGCGCCAGATCCTGCTCGCCCTGTTGATCCTGTTCGGCCTGGCCCTGGTCGCGGTCTGGACCCTGCGCGCCTTCGCCAAGGACGAGGCCGCGCGCGAAGCGCTGGCCCTGATGCAGCAGGCGACGCCCACCACCGTCGGCGACAACGGCTACCGCTGGCTCGCGTTCGCGGACCGGCGCATACCGGAGGCCGAACTCGACGCCGCGGTAGCGACCGAGCTGGCGGCTTTCCGCGACTGGCAGGCGGGACAGGGCGAGCGCCTGCTCGACAATACCGGCGGCCTCGGCATGGGTTATGCCGACGTCGGCGAGTTCGCATCGCCGGCCGCCGCCGCCTATCCGGAGCGGCCGAAAGTGGATGCACCGGACCTGGCCTGCTCGCTGCGCGACACCGACTGCCTGCCGCGTGTGCGCGAACACGCCGCCCTGGTGCGCGAGTGGCTGCAGGCCGACGCCGAGCGCCTGGCCCTGGCGGAGCGCTCCTTCGCCGCGGAGCACCTGACCGATCCTTACCCGGCCGCCATCGACAGCCCCTTGCCGGCGTATTCCACCTGGCGCCTGGCGCTGAACGCCGCCGCGCTGCAGGCGGTGGACGGCGACGTCGCCGGCGCCGCGGTGCGCGCCTGCCGGATGTTCGACGCCGGCCGCCGCTTCGGTCGCCAGGGCGGCAACCTGATCGCCAAGCTCGTGCCCCTGGCCATGGCCGAAGGCGCCGGCGGCCTGCTGCTGGCCCTGCAGCGCGAGACCCCGGGCCTGGCGCTGCCGGCCGAATGCGCACCCGCGCTGGCGCCGGTGCAGGCCGAGGATTTCCTGGTCTGCGATGCGCTGCGCCACGAATTCCGGATGAACGCCAACCTCGCCGGCCAGCTCGATGCCGCGCTCGAGGGCTGGCACCCGACCCAGCTGCTGCACCGCCTGCTGCTGCAGGACGGCGAACTCACCCAGCTGTGGCTGGCCGAAGGCCTGGCGCCGGCCTGCCGCGACGACTACCGGCAGGCGGTGCTGGCGGGGACGGTGCCGCCGCTGGGCACCGGCACCGTCGACCGCGGCCAGCTGCGCTGCTACGCGGCGGTGGTCAACTGCCTGCTGGTCGAAATCGCCCAGCCTGCCTACGGCGACTACCAGGGCCGCCTGCTCGACCACGCCGCCAAGCAGCGTCTGATCGTCGCCGCGCTGCGCGCCGGCGCCGGCCAGCTGCCGGTGGCCGAGGTGGCGCAGGCCGCGGCCTCGCCGGGCTACACGCTGGGAAACGAGGCCTCGGCCTGGACCCTGGCGCTGCGTTTCCATCGCACCGCCGACGAGGCGGTGCTGCGCGTGCCGGTCCCGCCGGCGGCGCCGGAAGCACCGGTCGGCACCACGCCCTGATCTGCCGACGGACCGCGGCGCTCAGGCCCGGTCCGCCAGGCCCGTCACGCCCGACTGCTCCGCGCAGTGGGCGCAGCAGTAGAAGTGCCCGCCGGCTTCCGAGCCGTGCCCGAGGATCCGGCAGCCGCAGTGCGCGCAGGTCGGCGCGAACATGTGGATGGCGCATTCGAAGCTGTCGAAGGTGCCGCTGCGTTCGCCCTGGGTCAGGCTGAAGGTCTTGTCGTAGCGGTTGCCGCAGACATCGCAGGTTTTCATCGTGGGTCTCCCGTGGGGTTTCAGGTGCCGGTGTCGCCGTGCCGGGCGGTCACCGCCTTGGACTGCGGGGAATCCTTCTCCCGCAGGTAGATCGACAGCACGCAGAGGGCGACCACCGAAAGGAATTCGCTCTGCCAGTTCTGGAAGGACTCGAACCAGAACTTCGGGTTGATGGCGTAGCGCGACAGCGGTTCGGCCGGCTGCCCGCGCTGCTGCTGCTCCTCCTGGTGCGCCTGCCAGCTCGACGCCAGGTGCGCGCCGAAGCTGGCGGCGAACAGCGCAAACAGCGCCAGCGACAGCGAATGTTCGTAGAGCCGGCGCCACAGTCCGCCCTTGCGCACCGGCCAGGGCTGTTCCGAGCGCGGCACCGGCTCGTCCGGTTCTTCGTCCGCCGGATCCAGCGGGCGCGATTCCGACGACCCCCGCTGCCGCAGCCAGACCGTCAGCAGCACGAAGGCGCCCATCTGCAGGAACTCGCTTTCCCAGTTCTCGAACAGCGACGACAGGAAGCCGCCGGAGCCGAGGTAGTCGGACAGGGCCTGCGCCGGCTGGTCCTGCGCCGCGCGCTCGGCGTTCTCGTGTTTCCAGCCGCTGAGCCCGTGGCCGACCAGGGCCAGCGCGGTGAGCAGCGCGAAGACCAGGGTCAGGCCATTGCGTTGGAAGAAGCCGTGTTTGTCGCGACGTTCCATGGGTCACTCCCGGGGGGCGGATGCTGAGAGCAGGTCCTGGCCGGTCATCTCCCGGCGCGCTTCCGCCACGGCCTGGGCGACCTGCGGTTGGCCGTCGGCGGGCGGGGAATCGCTGTTCTCCTGCGGCGCAGTCCGATCGGGCCGCGGGCCGGCGCGATCCTCGCCAAGCGGCAACACCGGAAGCAGGGGCCGGCGCAGCGGCAGGCCGGCCTGCGCCAGTCGGGCGCGCACCCGCCGCATGGACTCGCTGCGCACCCAGCCGAAGTCCGAGCGGCGCTGGTCGCACCAGCCGAAATACATCACCTCCAGCCATTCGCAGTCCGCTTTCTGGACCTGCGCGAACGGCGCCGGTTTTTCCAGCAGGCCGGGCACGCCGGCCATCGCCTGCAGGCCGTCGCCGAGGGCTGCGTCGGCATCGGCGTCGGGCGCCAGCTGGAGCCGGAAGTCGAAGCGCCGCAGCCCGTTGCGCGTGTAATTCAGGATCACCGCCTTGAACACCAGCGAATTCGGCAGGCGCAGGTGGTTGCCGTCCACCGTCATCAGCAGGGTGGCGCGCGAATTGAGGCCGACCACGATGCCTTCGTTGCCGTCGATGACCACGTGCTCGTCGGGCGCGAACGGCTGGCGCAGGCTGAGCAGGATGCTGGCGACGTAGTTCTCCGCCAGGTCGCGGAAGGCGAAGCCCAGCGCGATGCCGGCGACGCCGGCCGAGCCGATCACCGCGCCGGCCAGCGCCAGCGCGTCCAGCAGCTGCAGCGCCACCAGCAGGCCGACCAGCAGCAGCCCGAACTGGAGCGCCTGCGCCTTCAGGGAAACCACGAAGGGATTGCGGACCCTGCCTTCGCGGGGTTGGCGATAGCGCCTGGCGAGCAGACGGCCCAGACCCCAGGCCCCCCAGACCAGGGCCGCGGCGAGCACGAGCAGGGGCGCGGCGGAGAGCACGCGGGTCAGGCGCGCCAGGCTGGCCTCGCGCCAGGTGCCGATGCGATCCGCCAGGCTCACCGACACCTCGACCCGGTTCACCACGGCCACCACGCCCGGCGTCGCGCGCGCGACGGTTTCGGCCAGCTCGCGATCCGCCTCGCGGGCGACGACGCCCTCGAGCACCAGCACCGGCCCTTCGCGGCGTGCGAGCACCCGCGACAGACCGGGCAGCGCCCGCAGGTCGGCGGCCTCGAGGGAAGCGGCCGGCGCCGCGCGGCCGGCGGGCGCGGGTGGCGATGCCATGGCCGGTCCCGACGCGATGGCCAAGGCCAGGCACAGCACGGCTGCGGCGAACCGGGACGTCACCGCCGCTCCAGCGAATCGGCCAGCAGATGCAGCCAGGTCTGCGCCAGCGGCACGCAGGGCAGCGCGTAACGCGCCCGCGTCGGCCGGCGCGAGCCGACGCAGACGCCGAAACCGGAGAGTTCCGCCGCGGCGGCGAACGCGTCCTCGTCGGTGACGTCGTCGCCCACCGCCACCGGCCGTCGCGGCCCGCGTCGCGGCGACCCGGCCAGCGTGCGCAGCGCCGCGCCCTTGGAATGGCGCGCGGGCAGCACCTCGATGACGCAGGCGCCTTCGATCGCGCGCAGCCGGTCCGCACCGGCCAGTTCGCGCGCCACCAGCTGCCGCAGCCGCGGCGCCAGCGCCGGAGCGCGGCGATAGTGGATCGCGAAGCCGGAAGGTTTGTCCTCGATCCATGCGCCCGGGCGGCCCGCGCAGCCCCGGCCCACGGCGCGCCTTATCTCCGCCAGCTGCGACGCCTCGTCCGGTGCGGGGACCGCATCGAAGCCTTCGGCGCCATGGCAGCCGACCAGCGCCACGTCGTCCAGGCCGGGCAGCAGCGCCCGCAGCTGCCGCACCGGACGGCCGCTGAGGATGCAGAGCGCGCCGTCCAGTGACTGGTGCAGCCGCGCCAGCAACCGGCGCAGCTCGTCGCTCACCTGCACCTGGTCCGGATGATCCGCCAGCGGGCACAAGGTTCCGTCGAAATCCAGGTACAGCGCCCACCGATCGGCCGCGTCCGGCAGCGGCGGCAGGGGCAGTTGCTCGGCCGCCACGGTCATTGCAGCGGGATCTGGGGCGCGGGCTCGGCCAGGCGCCCGGCGGCGGCGCTCTGCAATGCCTCGAGGAAATCGCGGCGCCAACTGGACAGCGGGCGGTCCACCAGGCCGCCCATCAGGGCCTCCCAGCGCCGGCGCCGCTCCTTCAGCGGCATGCGCAGGGCGAGGGCGAGAGTGTCCGCCACCGCGCAGGTGTCGAAGGGATTGACCGTCAGCGCCGCGTGCATGTCTTCGGCCGCGCCGGCGAACTCCGACAGCACCAGCACGCCGGGATCTTCGGCCCGCTGCGCCGCCACGTACTCCTTCGCCACCAGGTTCATGCCGTCGCGCAGCGGCGTGACCAGCCCGACGGCGGCCTCGCGCAGATATCCCGACACCGTCGCATGCGGATGGCTGCGCACCACGTAACGCAGCGGCACCCAGTCGGCGTCGCCGTGGCGGCCGTTGATCTCGCCGGCGATGCCGTCCAGGCGCGATTTCAAGGCCCGGTACTCCGCGACCTCGCCGCGGCTGACCGGCGCGATCTGCAGGAAGCTCACCTGCCGGCGCAGGTCCTCGTGCCGGTCGAGCATGCGGCCATAGGCCTTGAAGCGCTCGGGCAGGCCCTTGGAATAATCCAGCCGGTCCACGCCGATCACCAGCTTGCGGCCGGCCAGGCTGTCGCGCAGGCGGCGGCGGGCGGCGATGGACGTGGCGCGTTCGGCGTCCGCCGCGACGGCCGCGGCATCGATGCCGATCGGGAAAGCCTGCACCCGCGGCATCGGGCCGCGGCGATGGTGGCTGCACAGGTAGTTGCCCAGGTGTTCGGCGTCGCGGCGCGTCTGCACGCCGACCAGGTCGTGGCCGCCGAGGCCGGCGAACAACTCGCGGTGCCCGGGCAGGGCGCGCACCAGGTCGGTCGCCGGGAAGGGCGTGTGCAGGAAGAAGCCGATGGGCTGGCGCACGCCCCGCTCGCGCAGCAGGGCGGCGAGCGGGAACAGGTGGTAGTCGTGGATCCAGATCACGCTGTCGTCGCGCAGCAGCGGCAGCAGCTCGTCCGCGAAGCGTTGGTTGGCGCGCAGGTAGGCGTCGTGCGTCGAGCGCTCGTACTCCATCAGGTCCAGGCGCGAATGCAGCAGCGGCCACAGCGTGCGGTTCGCGAAGCCCAGGTAGTAGTCGCGGTGTTCGGCCTCGGTAAGGTCCACGCCGCGGTACAGCACGCCCTTGGCGTCCACCGAACTGGCACCGCCCTCCGAGATGCGCCCGGACCAGCCGAGCCAGACGCCACCGCTTTCGTCGAGCGCCTGCCGCAGGCCGGTCGCCAGCCCGCCGGTCTGGGTCGAGCCCGGCCAGGCCAGCCGGTTCGACACCACCACCAGGGATCGTGTGCGGTGCGTTCCGGAAGCGATCTGCTTCGGAAGGGAGGGAGAGAGGGTTTCCGCGGTGATGGCCATGGCGACTCGTGCGAGGGATTCGCCCATACCCCTGCAATTGCCGCGCCGATCCTCCCTGCACTGCGGAAGGTTTACAGGGCAGTGAACCCGTTTTCGGCGGCCAGTGGCGGCAGGGTGCGGTACCACTCCAGCAGCGCCGGCGGCAGGTGGCCGGCGACGCCGACGCCGAAGCGGCGGTAGGCCTCGACGGTGTCCAGGAGCAGGGCTTCGGCGTCCGCGGGCAGCGGCTCCAGCAGGGCCTCGTCGGGATCGTGCAGGTATTGCCGCAGCAGGGTGCCGGCCCAGTCGTGCAGTTCGCCGCGGCGCTGCTGCAGGGTCTCGGCGAACCAGGCCCGCGCCGGGGAATGCAGGGTCTGGCCAGCGGCCTGCTCGGCGCGAAGCGCCTCGGCCAGGGCGGGATAGGCGCCGCGATACCATTCGGTGTGGCCACCGGCCTCCAGGCGCACCGACATCGGCATCGGCGCCCGATGCGGACGGAAGCTTCCGCGGAAGCGCCGTTCCAGCGCCGCCGCCTCGCGCGGCGATCCCGTCTCCAGCAGCATGGCCTGGTCGAAGTCGAAGACCTCGAAGAAGCGGCGGCTGAACTGCCGCGCGCGGCGCAGCGGGTCGGTCGAGATGCCCAGCTTCAGCCAGTCCTCGCCGCGCACCGGCAGCAGGTAGACGAATCCGGTCGCCATGCCGCTCAGGTCAGCGCCGAGGATTCCTCGAACGGCAACCGGGCCAGGCCCGTCTCGGCCATCGCCGCGGCGATGCGCGGGTGCTCGGCCTCGGTGGCGTCGATGGCGACCAGGATGCGTCCGGCGGCGATCTCGTCCTCGAAGCGGCGACGCACCGGGTCCGGCAGCGCCGAGCCCATCAGGCCCGACGACCACGTGCCGGCCGCGGCGCCTACCGCGGCGATCGCGGCCGCGCCCGCCAGCGTTACGCCCAGGCCCGGGATCGCCACCGCGATCAGGCCGGCGACCAGGCCGGCGGTGCCGCCGGCCAGCGCGCCCTTGACCGCCGCCGGCGCGAAGTCGGTGCTCGCGTTGCGGTAGCGCTCCGGCAGCTCCTCCATCTCGATGTCGGCGCGGGCGATCAGGGCGATGTCGTGTTCGTCCACGCCCAGGCCGCGTGCAAGGCCGACGGCGGCCGTGGCCGAAGCGATGTCGTGCGCCAGGTAGATGTGCTTGGTCTTCATGGGCGAACCTCCTGGCCGAAAGGGTGGTGGCTGCGCGCCGTGCGCGCAACCGGAAAATAGTTCCGGCGCGCGCAGCGATTGCGCGCCGGCCGAGGCCGGTCGCGCAGATGGCGCGGAATATGCAGCGCCGCTTCCAGGACCCCTGTTCTGCCCTCCCTGCCATTGGAAGCCGACGCCATGCCGACCACCCAACCCGCGAAAGATCCCCGCAGCAGCAACCAGGTGCTGGACAAGGCCCTGGCCGACACTTTCCCCGCCAGCGATCCGCCGGCCGCGACCAGCGTGACCCCGGCCGCCCCGGCGGATGTCGCGCCTGCCGTCGATTGCCCCGTCACCGCCTGGCTGGTGCTGGACGAGGCGATGGCCGCGAAGCCGCTGCAGGAATGGCGCACCTGCGGGCAGTCGCGCTGGCTGTCGCCGAACACGCTCGCCCTCCAGCTGGCGCTGAGCCCGGCGTTGGCCCTGCTGGACGCGATGACCGCGCACGGTTTCGCCCAGGAACAGGACTGGCGCATGGCGAAGGTGGAGGCGGATGCCCGGCTGCTGCGCCGGCTCGACAATCCGCATGAATGCTGGCGTGAACGCACGGTGCGCAACGACGTCCGCCTGCATGGCGACCGCTGGGCCCTGGAACAGGAATCGGCCTTGCTCCGTGTCCCCAGTCCACTTTGCCCGGAAGAGCACAACGTGCTGGTCAACCTGCTGCACCCCGATGCCCCTTCCCTGCGCGTGGTCGATGTCTGCCCGCTGGAGATCGACAGCCGCCTGCGCCGTTGAACCGCCTGGAGAATTGAACGGCCGGAAAAAGGCCGCCCCGCGCGATGCGGGGCGGCCCTTGCCGGTGCTTACCGGCCGCGGGACGAAGAGCCCGATCCGGAACTTCCGGACTTGCTGTCGCCGGACGTGGACTTGCGGTCGGACGTCGACTTGCTCCCGCTCTTGTTGTCGCCGGAGGAGCTGCCGCTGCGGCCGCTCTGTTCCTTCTTGGTGTGCTGGTTCTCGCCGCTGGGGTTGTGGTTGGGCATGACGCTTTCTCCTGGGTGGGGGGCCCGAGAGGGCCGGGAACGGGGCGGCCTCCGCGGCCGCCTCCGGAAGTCATTCCTGGGCCATCGCCCGGTCGAGCGATTCGGCCATCGAGGCATGCCTGCGCAGGCCCGGCAGGGCCTCGCGGGCCAGTGCGCGCACCTCCTCGCTGTGGCCCTGGCCGTTGGCGGCCGCCTCGAACTTCGCGATCGAACTGCGGTGCATCTGCACCAGCATGTCCAGGTAGGCCTGGTCGAAGGCCTCGCCGCGCGCCGAGAGCAGCGGCTTCATGTGCGGATCCGCGGACAGCGCGTTCGCGGCCTGGTCGGCCGAGGGGTCCGATGCCGCCGGGCCGCCGACCGCACCGGCCGAGTCGGCCGATTCGGTTCCCGGAGTGGTGGCGGGCGTGGTCGCCGGCGCCGCGTGGTGTTTCCCGCCGGCATGTTCCGAACGCGCGCCGGCGAATTCCAGCTTGGCGTTGAGGTCGCGGTGATCCCGCTCGATCACCTCGGCCAGGTCGCGCACGTCCTGGTCCTTGGCCTGGCGCTGCGCCAGCTGCGCCGCGTGGACTTCGGTCTCGCCGGACTTCAGCGCCTGGTCCAGGAAGGCGCGGTCGGCCGCCGCGGGTTCCGCGGTCGGGGATTTCGCGGCCGGGGTCGTCATGCCGGTGGTCGGGGAAACCCGCTCGTTGCCGGTCGGGGACTGCGCGCCTGCCGGCAGCGACACCAGCAGCGCAAGGCTGCTCGCGGAGACACGTTGGGTCTTCCTCGGTGGGTCCGCATGGGGAAAAGACCCGGAGGCGCGGGCCGCAAGCCGGCCCGCGCCGGTCGGGTTCAGTGCTTCTTCTTCTGCTGGCCGGAGCCTTCGCCGCTGCGGGCGTTCGAGCCCGCCGCGCCGGAGTCTTCGTCGTCCGCATCCGGACGGCCGCCCTGCGAACCGCGCTTGACGCTGATGCGGTTCTCGATGTCCTGCACGCCCTGGCAGCGCTCGACCATGTCCTCGATGCGGTGCTTCATGCGGCGCTCGGTCACCGAACCTTCCAGCGTGACCACGCCGTCGCGGCACTGCACGGTCACCTCGCTGGCGTCGATGTACTCGTCGTCCATCAGGCGCTCGTTGATGTCTTCCTGCAGGCGTTCGTCGGATCGCTTGTAGCCCTTCGGGCCCTTGCCCCGGAAGCTCTGCTGCTGCTGCCCGCCGAACTGCGAGCCGCCGTACTGGCCGCCCGACTGCCCGCCACCGAACTGCGAGCCGCCGTACTGGCCGCCGTACTGCGAACCGCCGTACCCGCCTTCGTACTGGCCGAAGTTCTGCTGGCCCTGGTCGAAGCCCTGGCGTCCACCCTGCGACTGGCCGCCGTAGTAGCCGCCGCCCTGCTGGCCGGCGTAACCCTGGTTGTCGTAGTTGCGGTTGCCGTAACCCTGGTTGCCATAACCCTGGTTGCCGTACCCGTGCGAACCGGAGGTCATCGAGGTCATGTAGCCGCGACCCGACTCCTGTCCGCCGCCGAAGCCGCGCTGGCTGCCGTAGTCCTGGCGCGAGCCGAAATCCTGGCTGCCGTAGTCCTGGCGGCCGCCGCGACCTTCCTGGCCGGCCCACTCGCGCAGGTAGTGTTCGTCACCCTGGCCGCCGCCCTGTCCGCGCCAGCCGAGGTTGGCCGCACTCGCGCTGCCCTGCGAGCCGCCGCCCTGGCCGCCCTGGTAGGCGTCGTCCGGGTTGTACTGGCCGCCGCGGCGGAACTGGCCCGGGTAACCGGGTTCGCCCTCGTAGCCGCCCTGGCCCTGACGGCCCCAGTTGCCCTGGTCGTCGCCCTGTCCGCGGTTGCCGTTCTGGTTTCCGTAACGCTGGTTCATGAGTCTCTCCTTGGTGGGGGGAATGCAATGGCCGCGATGCGCCCATCCGCTTCAGGAAAGAAGCAATGCGCATGCCATGCACGCGGACACGGTCCGCACGCGGGAAAAAAATGCAGGCGCGACCTGCGTCGGGATTCGTGCACGGCCCGCGCATCCGGTGCGTCCGCGACTCACCCGCGCACCACCAGCCGGCGGTCGAAACGGAACCGCGCGACGCGCTCGATCCGCCAGCGCGGCGGCGACACGAGCGCGGGATTGACGAGCACGTTGCAGGCCAGCGGACACAGCGCCGAAGGAACCTCCAACAGAACGCTGTCGCTCCCGCCCAGCCATCGGCGACCGAGCGCGCGCGTGACCGGCGGGCGCTGGCGCCAGTCGTCCGGCAGTTCCTGCACGTCCATGCGGAGCCGTCGCGCCGTCGCGATGCCGACGATGCGGCATATCCAGTAAGGGCCGCCGCGGCCGGGCCGGTGGTGAGCGAGCCCCTCCAGCACCGCGAGCTCGGGGCTGCTTGATCCGTAAAGGATGCGGTCGCCGGCGTAGTGCCAGCGGCCGGCACGGACCTGGCGGATGGCCGACGCCCAGTCGTCGTCACCGGCGAGCCGCCACCCGATCACGTCTTCATTGTCGCGCCCGCCGGCCATGGCGGTGGCGCATGCAACCGCGATGCCAGCAGCCGATTCCGCGCGGCCGTTTACATGGCACGGAAGCTGCAGCACCGCCAAGGACCACCCCGGAGCCCACCATGACCCTCAAAGAAGCCCACATGCTTCCCGAAGCCGCCGCCGATGCGATCGAAGCCCTCGCCCACCTGGTCATCTTCGCCACCGCCGAAGGGCATGGTGGCTTCGCCGCGACGGCGATGGGCTGCCTGGAAAGGCTGATCGTGGCGCCGGAGGCGCGCTGCATCATCCCGGCGGAGTATTTCGACGCCGGCATCCGATCCCTGGTCGGCGACTGAAGGCCGATTCACCGCTCAGCACACAGAAAGGACTTCCCATGAAGGAAAAGAAGACCCTGCAGCCGCCGCAGCACCAGTCCAGCCAGCCGGGCGAACAGACCGAAATGCACCCGGAACCGGTGACGATCCGCGACGGCTATCGGGGCAGCGGCAAACTCGAGGGCCGGCGCGCCTTCATCACCGGCGGCGACAGCGGCATCGGCCGCGCGGTGGCCGTGCATTTCGCCCGCGAAGGCGCCGACATCGCCATCGCCTACCTGGAGGAGGACGAGGACGCGCGGGAAACCGCCCGCCTGGTCGAGGCGGAAGGGCGGCGCTGTCTGCTCGTGCCCGGCGACCTGTCCGCGCCGGGTGCGGCGGCCGAGGCGGTCGCGCAGGCGGCGCAGCGCCTGGGCGGGCTGGACGTGCTGGTCAACAACATCGCCGAACAGCATCCGGTGGACGATCCGGCGGAACTGGGCGAGCAGCAGGTGCGCGAAACCTTCAACACCAACGTGCTGACCTATTACATGGCCACCGTCGCCGCGCTCGACCACCTCGATCGCGGCGGCGCCATCGTCAACACCAGCTCCATCACCGGCGTGCGCGGCCACAAGACCCTGCTCGACTACGCCGGCACCAAGGGCGCCATCAACGCGATGACGCTGTCCTTCGCCCAGGCGGTGGCCGACCGCGGCATCCGGGTCAACGCGGTGGCGCCGGGGCCGGTCTGGACGCCGCTGATCCCGGCCAGCTTCGATGCGGACAAGGTGGCCAGCTTCGGTTCGGACACCCTGGTGGGCCGCGCGGGCCAACCCGCGGAAATCGCGCCGGCCTTCGTCTACCTGGCCAGCGAGGACGCCAGCTTCGTCACCGGCCAGATCCTGCACGTCAACGGCGGCGCCCACCTGTCGACCTGAAAGTTCCCCGGGAGCGGCCTCGAACGCCGCCCCCGGGGCCGGGACTGCCGGAACGACGAGGGGTGTTCCTGCGCAGCCGCGGATGGCGGGCAATTGCCCAGGCCACCGCGCAAGTCGCTGCAAGGCGGATGCCAGCGCGCCCGGGCCGGCGCCTATTTCCCGCCGCGGGAAGCCATTACCCGCTCCAGCCCGCGCCGCACCTCGGCCGCGATCGCCTTCGGCGTGGCGGGTTTGGTCAGGTGCGTGTCGAAGCCCGATGCCAGCGAACGGGCGATGTCCTGCGGCGAGCCGTAGCCGCTGTAGGCGCAGAGGTGGAGGTCGCCGCCGCGCAGTGCGCGCAGCCGTTCCGCCACCTGGTAGCCGTCGAGCGGCGGCGGCAGCCCCAGGTCGCAGATCACCACGTCCGGTTGCTGGGTTTCGGCCAGCGCGATCGCCGCCACGCCGTCCTCGGCCACCGACACGTCGTGGCCTTCGAGCGCCAGCAGGTACTGCAGCGCCACGGCATTGTCGATCTCGTCGTCGACCACCAGCACCTTGCCCATCGTGGACGGAGGGCGCGACGGCTCCCGTGCGGGCGCGGCGGGCAGCCGGGCCCCGGACGCCAGCGGCAGCCGGATGCCGAAGGTCGCGCCCTGGTGCCGGCCGCTGCTGTCGACCCAGACCGATCCGCCGTGCAGTTCGACCAGCCGGCTGACGATGCTCAGGCCCAGGCCCAGGCCGCGGTTGACCCAGTCGTGGCCCTGGGAGAAGGGCAGGAAGATCGTGGTCAGCGCCTCTTCCTCGATGCCGACGCCTTCGTCGCTGACCACGATCTCGGCGAAACGTTCGCCGGTCCGGGTCGACACCCGCACCCTCATGCCCGGCGCGCTGGCCTTGAGCGCATTGGACACCAGGTTGTCCACGCATTGCCGGATGCGCGAGGGGTCGCCATTGACCAGGATCGGCTCGTCGGGCACGTCGCAGTCCAGGCCGACGCCGAGCCGGTCGGCCTTCTCGGTGAAGTCGACGCAGACGTGCCGGCAGACCTCGCGCAGGTCCACCGTGGTGGTGGTCATCTGGATCTTGCCCAGGGTGATGCGCGAGATGTCGAGCAGGTCGTCGGTGAGCCGCTTCAGGTGCCAGGCCTGGCGCTGGATGGCCTGGCTGGCGTCGCGTCGGCGGTCCTCGTCCAGCGTCGGGTGTTCCAGCAGCTCGGCGCTGGCCATCAGGGCCGCCAGCGGATTGCGCAGCTCGTGGCTCAGCGTGGCCAGGAAGTGGGTGGTGCGCGAATGCGCCTCGCGCAGGGTTTCCTGGGCGATCTTCTGGTCCTCGATGTCGGTGCAGGTGCCGTACCAGCGCAGCACCCGGTCGTCGCCGTCCAGCAGCGGCAGCGCGCGCACCAGGTGCCAGCGGTAGGCGCCGTCGATGGCGCGGCAGTAGCGCACCTCGATGTTGAGCTCGGAGCGCGCGCGCGCCGCGTCGCGCAGCGCGTCCTCCGCGGCCTGGCGGTCGGCCGGATGCGCCGGGTCGGTCCAGCGGCTGGAGGAATCCTGGCCGGTGTATTCGTGCCAGCGGGCGTTGCAGTACTGCAGCCGGCCCTCGGCGTCCGACATCCAGACCATGTGCGGCACGTTCTCGGCCAGGGTGCGGTGTTCGGCATCGCTGCGGCGCAGCGCGTCCTCGGCCTCGTGCCGGTCGGTGCTGTCCATGCACAGGCTGATGACGCCGCGGACGCGGCCGTCCTCGTCCAGGTCGGGCGAGAAGGTGGTGGTGGTCCAGCGCAGGCCGAGGGTGGGGTGGTTCTCCAGCCACTCCAGCTGGCCGACGAAGCCGCGCCGGGCGATCTGCAGCGGCTTGTAGAGCGTGGCCACCACGTCCGGCGGCAACACTTCCGCCAGCGGCCGGCCCCTGATGGTGCCGGAGAACCCGAACCATTCGGTGAAGTTGCCGTTGGCCCACTGGAACACCGCCTCCCGGTCCAGGTAGGCGATGCGCGCGGGCATCGCGTTCAGTATCAGCCGCAGCTGCGCCTCCTTCGACGCCAGTGCCTGTTCCGCCACGCGGCGCTGGTGGATGTCGCGCATCGTGCCGATCCATTCGGTGGTGCCGGAATCGCCACCCTCCAGCACCACCGCGCGGATGCCGACGTGGCGGTGGTCGCCGCTGGCGTGCCGCAGGCGCAGTTCGGCCTCGATGCCCGCGTGCTGGGTGTGCAGGGCGATGATGAGCTGGCTCGCCGCTTCGCGGTCGTCGGGATGCACCCATTCCAGCCAGTCGTCGAACGAGGCCAGCAGCGGCGCGCCGGTGAATTCGGTCCAGCCGATCTGCGCGGTCAGGGCTCCCGAGGCATTGGCCTGCCAGACCACCGCCGCCGAGGCTTCCGCCAGCCGCCGGAAACGCGCTTCGCTGCTCGCGACCGCGCGTTCGGCGCGCTTGCGGGCGCCGATGTCGATGGCGAAGACCATGCGCTCGCGCGGCGTGATCGGCACGACGCCCAGCGAGACCCAGGCATCTTCGCCTGACCGACCGGAGAGGCGGCAGTCCATCGGGCCATACGCCACGGCGTTTTCGGTGCCGTCCACGCCCAGCACCGACAGCAGGGACTCGTCCGCGACCTGGTCCAGCATCTGCGGCGCGCCGTCGCCGCCGGTCGGATAGCCCAGCATCCGCAGCATGCCGTCGTTCATCGCGCTGATGCGCCCGCGTCCGTCGATGCTGAACAGGCCGACCACGTCCGAATCGAACAGCGCGCGCATGCGCCGTTCGCTGGCCTCCACCCGGCGGCTGGCCTCGCGCAGGGCCTGGATGTTCTGCACCGACACCACCGCGGCGTCGCCGTACTCCGGGTCGCTGAAGCGCGAGACGTTGCCCACCACCGGTATGCGGCGGGCGCCGGCCCGAACCTCCAGGCCCAGCGGCAGGTCCCAACTGCCCGGATTGTCGCGGACCATTTCGCCCAGGCCGTCGCACTGTTCCTCCCGGCCCTCCAGCCAGAACACCAGCGACTGGCCGGCGTCGCGCCCGAGCTGGCCGTCGTGCAGCGACCACAGCCCGGCCGCCTGGCCGTTGTAGTAGCGCAGCCGCCCTTCGTCGTCTACCACGACCACGGCGTCGCCGATCCGGTCCAGGATGCGTTCGTACCAGGCCCGGTCCTTCTCGATCACGTCGGTGGAGGCGCGCAGCCGCGAGCAGGCGTAGGCGCCCACCACGCAGACCGAGAACACGAAGCTCAGCGCGACGAAGTCGCGCCAGTCGAAGGGCGGCCGGGTGATCGGAAAGACCAGGATGCCGCAGAGCAGGGTCAGCACCGAGGCCAGCAGGCCCGCGCGCCAGCCGCCGACCCAGGCCGAGAGGAACACGGCCAGGAAGAAGGTGGGGAAGGGCACCCGCGACCCGAGCGCCTCGGGCAGCGCCCAGCGCACCACCGCCGCCGCGACGATCATGCCCAGTGCGAACAGGTAGGCCTGCCAGCCGCGCAGGCTGAGCCGGCTGATGGGTTGGCTGAGGGTGCGAAAGAGTTCCGGGAAGCTCATCCGCTTCGCCGGCTCAGAGGTAGCGGTCGGAGATCGTCTTCAGGGCCAGCGCGCACTTCGCCCCATCCGCCTCCACCTGGCCGGAAAGGCGGGACACCTTTTCCCCCGCGCCGCAGTGCATCGCCAGCACGCCGGCGTTCATCAGCATCGAATTGAGGTGGTTGCGCAGGTCGTGCACCAGCGCCTGCAGCTCCTGGCGCGGGAGGGTGATGGACTCCTCGTCGTCCGCGGCGCGCGGCTCAGGTGCCGGCTTCGCAGCGTGGGGATTTGTCGTCGGGGCGGTCATCGGTGCGCTCCCTGGGGTCGTTGGAGGCCTGGTACGCGACCAGGCGGTTGTAGATGGTCTTGGTGGTGACGCCCAGGGCCTGCGCGGCCTTGGCCTTGTTGTTGTCGAAGAAGGCCAGGGTCTTGAACAGCATGCGCCGCTCGATCTCGTGCATCGGCGTGCCGACGGCGAAGGTGATGGTGTTTTCGGTCTCGGCCAGCGGCCGCGGGCTGCCGGTGGGCAGGCTCGGGGTCAGCAGGTCGCCGTCGGCCAGGATGTAGGAGCGCTGGATGATGTTCTTGAGCTCGCGGATGTTGCCGGGCCAGCTGTAGCGCCGGAGGTTGTCGGCGCCCTCTTTCGTCAGCGCGCGGCGGGTGCCGTAGCGTTCGTTCAGGCGCTGCAGGAACAGGTCGGCGATCGGCAGGATGTCCTCCGGGCGTTCGCGCAGGGACGGCAGCGCCATCGGGAACTCGGCCAGGCGGTAATACAGGTCTTCGCGCAGCTTGGCCGATTCGATCGCCTCCGCGTGCGGCCGGTTGGTCGCCGAGACCACGCGCACGTCCACGGGGATGTCTTCGGTGCCGCCCACGCGCCGGATGGTGCGGGTCTCCAGCGCGCGCAGCAGGTGCACCTGCAGGTGGATCGGCATCTCGGTCAGCTCATCCAGGAACAGCGTGCCGCCCTGCGCCTGTTCGAACAGCCCGGCGTGCCGGCTGTTGGCGCCGGTGAAGCTGCCGCGCTCGTGGCCGAACAGCTGGCTGGTGAGCAGCTCCGCCGGCACCGCGCCGCAGTTGAGCGCGACGAAGGGACCGCTGCGGCCGCTCTCGGCGTGGATGGCGCCGGCCACCAGTTCCTTGCCGACGCCGCTTTCGCCCTCGATGAAGACCGAGGCCTCGGTCGGCGCCACCCGGCAGATCTGCTGGCGCACCGCCGCCATCGCGGCGCTCGGGCCCGCGAGGCCATGCCAC
The DNA here is from genome assembly GCA_965650505.1 of uncultured Arenimonas sp. Lineage (GTDB taxonomy): Bacteria > Pseudomonadota > Gammaproteobacteria > Xanthomonadales > Xanthomonadaceae > Arenimonas. The sequence goes on along the minus strand of CBFGOZ010000003.1, from coordinate 12,236 downwards.
TGTTCGCCCTGCCCCGAACCGGGGACGCGGCGCTTGCTGGCCGCGGAGGCGAGCAGCTCGTTGAAGCGGCTCGCGTGCAGCGGCTTCACCACGTAGTCGACGATCGGCAGGTGCATCGCCTTCAGCGCCGACTCGACCGTCGGATGGCCGGTGATCAGGATCACCTGGGTGCTGCCGCCCAGGTCGATGTGTTCGAGCAGCTCCAGGCCGCTGCCGTCGGGCAGCGAGAGGTCGATCAGGGCGACGTCGAAGCTGGTGTCCTTCAGCCGCGTCAGCGCCTGGCCGACGCTTCCGGCCACCGTGATGACAAATCCCTGCTCGCGTGCGAGTTCCGCGGCGGCATGCACGAAACCGACGTCGTCGTCGACGATGAACAGCGTTTGTCCTTCGGTCATGGGGGGTCTCCGGGGGGAAGGGTAGTTTGCACCGACTGGGTTAATCCGCAGTTAAAGCGGACGTGTTGCCGACGAAACTGCGAAAACAGTTCCAAGCCGGAAAAAATTTCCTGGCGTCGCAAGCTTGGCCCGCGACTTGCTTCGTATCCCACCGGACGAAACGTCCACCGCCCGACCGCTTTCGAGGAAGGTTTTCCTCGAGGACCCTGCCGGGGCACTCCCCCGCGCTTCCCCTGGCGCACCCACGCCCCCGGCAGGGTCCGGTTTTTTTACCGTCGCGGCCCTTTCCCCCCACCGTGGAGTAGTCGGCATGAAAAACACCCTGATCCCCGCTGCAATCGTCCTGCTGGCGCTTTCGGCCTGCAGGGAGACCCCTGAAGAGACCGCCGAGGACGTCGCAGAAGCGCGCGCGGACGGCGCCGAAGAAGTCCGCGAAGCCGAGGCGGACCGGCTCGACGCCCAGCGCGACGCGGTAGGCGCCAACGCGAACTCCGGTTCGAACGCCGGCCCGGTGATGGGCACCTACGATCCGGAAGAGGACAAGGCCGATGCCGACTACGACGTCGCGGTGGCGAAAGCGCAGTCCACGCTGGACGTCGAACAGGAGAAGTGCGAGGCCATGACCGGCGACGCCCGCGACAACTGCAAGGACGCCGCGAAGGCGGTTTACGACCAGGCCGTCGCCGACGCCGAGCTGCGGCGCACGCGCGAGATGCAGCAGGCCACCCCGGCCGAAGGCGCGCTCGAGCAGACCGACGGCGACGATCCGGACGGCCGCTGACGCCGGCCGATGCCCACCGACAAGGAGAACGACATGGGATTCATCATCTGGCTCATCATCGGCGGCGTCGTCGGCTGGCTCGCCAGCATCATCATGCGGCGCGACGCCCAGCAGGGCATCTTCCTGAACATCGTCGTCGGCATCGTCGGCGCCGTGCTGGCCGGCTGGCTGATCTCGCCGCTGGTGGGCGTGGGCACGATCAACGACGGCCTGTCGCCGGCATCGTTCCTGGTGTCGCTGCTGGGCGCGGTGGTGCTGCTGGCCATCGTCAACCTCTTCCGCCGCGGCGCGCCGCGCTGACCCACAGGGCGCCCTGCCCGGCAGGGCGCCATCGGAGCCCCCATGAGCGAAGGCGCGAAGCTTTCGACCCTTTCCGCCTTCCTGCTCAAGCACCGCGGCTCGCCCCTGTTCCGGGCGCGCGTGGGGGACGCCGCCGCCGGCGGACCGGCCACGTCCGCGGAGGCCGAGGCCTTCGCGGCCGACCTGGAATCGCTGGGCCCGACCTTCGTGAAGATCGGGCAGATGCTGTCCACCCGTCCGGACCTGCTGCCGCCGGACTACCTGGCGGCCCTGGCCCGGCTGCAGGACCAGGCGACGCCCCTGCCCTTCGAGGACGTGCTGGCCTGCATCGAGGCGGAGCTGGGCCTGCCGGCGCGTAAAGTTTTCCAGAGCCTGGAACCGGTACCGCTGGGTACCGCTTCGTTCGCCCAGGTGCATGCCGCGGTGCTGCCCAGCGGGCGGCGGGTGGCGGTGAAGGTGCAGCGTCCACGCCTGGCCGAACAGGTGGAGGGCGACCTGGCCTCGATCACCAGCCTGGTCACGTCCCTGGGCCTGGTCACCGGCGTCGGCCGCCGCTACGGCTTCCGCGAGTGGCTGCAGGAATTCCGGACCTCGGTGCTGACCGAACTCGACTACCTGCAGGAAGCCGACAACCTCGACGCCTTCCGCGACCACCTGGCCCGCCACCCGCGCATCCACGTGCCGGCGCCGGTGCGCGACTACAGCACCCGCCGCCTGCTGACGATGGACCTGGCCGAAGGCATCCGGGTGACCGCCATCCCCGACGTGATGCGCACCGAAACCGACCTGGCCTCGCTGGCCGGCGAGCTCGGCCGCGCCTACCTCGACCAGATCTTCGTGCACGGCCTCATCCACGCCGACCCGCACCCGGGCAACATCGTGCTGACCCCGGAGCACGAGCTGGTGCTGCTCGACCTGGGCATGGTCGCCTACGTGCCGCCGCGCCTGCGCGACCAGCTGCTGAAGCTGGTGGTGGCCACCGTCGACGGCCGCGGCGAACAGGTGGCGGAAACCTTCGCGCACATGGGCACGCGGCTGGAGGACTTCGACGAAGCCCGCTTCACCCGCGAGATCGGCCGCCGCGTCGCGCGCTACTCCAGCAGCGCCGGCGCGGCCGAATCCGAGGGCGCGGTGCTGATGGACCTGATCCGGATCGGCGCCGAGGCCGGGCTGCGCCCGCCGGCGGAACTGGCCCTGCTGGGCAAGACCCTGCTCAACCTCGAGTCGGTGGTGCTGGCCCTGGACCCGGCGGCCTCGACCAAGGAGGTGCTGCGCGAACACCGCGACGAGCTGTTCCGGCAGCGCGCGGCCGCCAGCCTGGACCTGTCGCGGCTGGCCACCGAAGTGTTCGACGTGCAGGAGCTGGTGCGCGACGCGCCGCAGCGGCTGTCGGTGCTGCTGCGCACCCTGGCCGACAACCGCTTCCGGGTGCACGTGGCCGGCCTGGAGGAGGCGCGCCTGATCGAAAGCATGCAGAAGATCGCCAACCGCATCACCGCCGGCGTGATCGCCGCGGCGATGATCGTCGGCGCCGCGCTGATCATGGACATCCCGACCTCGCGCACCCTGCTCGGTTATCCGGCCCTGGCCCTGGTGATGTTCCTGATCGCCGCCGCGCTGGGCGCGGGCCTGGTGGTGAGTTCGCTGCTCGGCGACCGGCGCGCGCGCCCGCGGCGCGAGAAGGATCCGCTCTAGTCCTTGCCGTCGGGCAGGCGCTGCGGGCGCGCCCGGTAGTCGCCCCAGGGGTGACGGTCCAGGGCCTGGGTGTGGGTGATGGCCTCGGCCAGGTGGAATTCGTCGGCGCCGCGGCTCGCTTCCAGCCGCGGCCAGCTGACCGGCATCGCCACCGGCGCGCCGGGACGCAGGCGCAGCGACCAGGGCGCGATGCTGGTGGCGCCGCGGCCGTTGCGCAGCCAGTCGATGAAGATGCGGCCCGGCCGCTGCGATTTTTTCGCCACCGCGACGAAGCGCCGCGGTTCGTGTTCGGCCAGCACCCGGGCCAGGCTGTGGGCGAAACGTTTCACCGCCGGCCAGCCGTCGTCGCCGCCCAGCGGCACCACCACGTGCACGCCCTTGCCGCCCGACAGCAGGGCATGGCCCTGCAGCCCCGCGGCGGCCAGGTGGTCGCGGATGTCCACGGCCGCCTGCACGATCGCGCGCCAGCGCACGCCTTCGCCCGGATCGAGGTCGAAGGTGATGCGGTCGGGCCGGTCCGGCTGCCCTGGCGCGACGCCCCAGGGGTGGAACTCGACCGTGTTCATCTGCACCAGCGACATCAGGCCCTCGAGGTCGCGGACCATCAGGTAGGGCCGGCTGCGGCCGGACTTCTCCCGCACCGGCAGCGACTGCACGCCGCGGCCCAGGCTGTCGCCGTGGTGCTTCTGGAAGAAGCGCTCGCCGTCCAGCCCGTCGGGTGCGCGCAGCAGGGACAGCGGCCGGCCCTCGATCTCGCGCAGCAGCCAGGGCGCGACGGCGCGGTAGTAGTCGGCCACGTCGCGTTTGCTGATCCGCGGTTTCGGGTAGACCACCCGGTCGGGACTGCTGAGCGGGAACTCCGCGGCCTCGGCGGCCGGCTCCATCGCACTCACCGACTTGTCCGGGCGCAGGCGCAGGAAGCTCGCCTGCCGCAGCAGCCCCTCCTTGCCCCAACCGCGGTGTTCGACCTCCACCACCAGCCGCGGCCGCACCCAGCGCACCGCCGAGGCCGACAGCGGCGTGTGCGCGGGCAGGTCCACGCTGGCCCGGTCGACGGCGAGGGCATCGAGCTTTTCGCGAAGCTGGGCCAGCAGACGTTCGCCCATGCCGGTGCCGACCCGGCCGACGTAGCGGTAGCCGTCGGCGGTCTTCACCGCCAGCAGCAGCGCGCCGATGCCCTTGCGCGATCCCTTGGGCCGGGTGTAGCCGACGACGATGGCTTCGAAGGCATCGCGCCGCTTCACCTTCAGCCAGTCGCGGCTGCGCCCCGCGGCATAGGCGGCGTCGACCCGCTTGCTGACGATGCCTTCGTAGCCTTCGGCCAGTGCGCGCGCAAACACCTTCGGGCCATTGCCGACGATGTGCTTGCCATAGGCCAGCCAGCGGCTCGGACGCGCGGCCAGCACCTGTTCCAGCAGGGTCTTGCGCGCCAGCTGGGTGCAGCCGGTGACGTCGACCCCGTCCAGCGCCAGCAGGTCGAAGGCCACGGCGCTGACCGGATGCGCCTGCGCGCCCTCGAGCGCGAACTGCAGCCGCGCGAAGTCGCTGTAGCCGGTCTCGTCCAGCGCCACCAGCTCGGCGTCGATCAGGACCGAGCGCAGCGGCAAGGCGCGCAGGGCGGCTTCGATCCCGGGAAATCGGCCGGTCCAGTCGACCGCGTTGCGCGATTGCAGGCGCAGCCCGTCGCCATTGCGCCAGGCCAGCAGGCGGTAGCCGTCCCATTTGATCTCGTGCAGCCAGCCCTCGCCGTCCGGTGCTTCGCTGGCCAGGGTGGCCAGCTGCGGGCTGGCCGCAGGCCGGCCCAGGGCGGCGCCGGGCAGGGCCAGCGCCCGCTCGGCCCAGTCGGTCCCGCCCTCCAGCGATTCTTCACTGCCGCTTTTCCGCCTGCCGCTGCGCCGCGCGCGCGGCTTGGGTGCCGGCGCGCCGGCCGCGACCAGCTGGTCCAGGTCGGTGTCGGCGGCGAAGGGGTCGTCGTGTTTCACCAGCAGCCACTTGGCCTTGGGCCCCGCGGGACCCGTGCGCACCAGGGACCAGCCGCCGTGCAGGTGCCCGCCCTCGAGCCGGAAGTCGAGCTTGCCGGCGGCCAGGGCCCGCTTCGGATCGCCCTGCGGATGCCAGTGCCCGCGCTCGACGATGCGCACGTGGCCGGCCCCGTAGGCGCCGGCCGGGATCTCGCCCTCGAAGTCGCCGTAGTCCAGCGGGTGGTCCTCGACCTCGACCGCCAGCCGCTTGTCGGCCGGACGCAGCGAGGGGCCCTTGGGCACGGCCCAGCTGCGCAGCACGCCGTCGAGTTCGAGCCGGAAGTCGAAGTGGCGGGCGCGCGCGTGGTGCAGCTGGATCACGAAGCGGCGATCCGGCGCGGCGCGCGGCTTGCGGCGTTCCGGGGCCGGTTCGGGCGTGCGTGCGAAGTCGCGCTTGCGGCGGTATTCGGCCAGGCTCATGCGCTGGCCTTGCGCCGGGCCTTGGCCGGGGCGGATCTACCGGAGGCCTTCTTCGCGGCCTTCTTCGCCGGTTTGCGCGCCGGTGCCTTGCTGGCGCCGCGGCCCGCGCCGACCGTCCTCTTTGCCGCCGCCTTGCGCGCCGGCGGCGTGCGCCGGTTGCTGGCCAGGCTCTTGCGCAGCAGCGCCGTGAAGTCGACGACATTGGTGACCGTCTCCTCCTCCCCTTCGCCACCCGAGGGCTCCTCGATGGTGGTGGTCCGGCCCTTCTGCTTCACGCGCTTCTCGATCACCTTGCTCAGCCGCTGGCGGAACTCGTCCTTGTAGTCGGCGGGCTTCCAGGGCACCGACATCGATTCGATCAGCTGCCGGGCCATCTCCAGCTCGGCCTTCTGCACGCGGTGGGCCGAGGGTTTTCCCTCGGGCAGGTCATAGTCGGCCAGCGGCACCAGCTCCTGCGGGAAGCGCAGCACGATCAGCACCAGCGCATCGCCCAGCGGTTTGACCATCGACAGGTATTCGCGGGTGCGCACCACCACCCGGGCGATGCCGACCTTGCCCAGGTCGCGCAGGGTCTCGCGCAGCAGCACGTAACCCTTTTCGGCTTTTCGGCCGGGCACCAGGATGTAGGGCTTCTCGAAATAGCGGGTGTCGATCTCGGCTTCGTCGACGAAGGCGGAGATCTCGACCGCCTCGCGTCCTTCCACCGCCGCCTTCCGGAAGTCCTCCTGCTCCAGCACCACGTAGTTGCCCTTGTCGTATTCGAAGGCCTTCACGATCTCCTTCCAGGGCACCTCCTCGCCGGACTCGGCGTTCACGCGTTCGTAGCGGATCGGCGCGTGGTCGCGGCTGTCGAGCATCCGGAAATGCAGGTCGGTGCGGCGTTCGCCGGCCATCAGGCTGACCGGGATGTTGAGCAGGCCGAAGGAAAGGGTTCCGGTCCAGATCGGGCGCATGGGCGGTCCAGCGTCGCGCCGGGGCGGCGCAGCCAGAATGCTGCAGGAAACATGCCACGCCGCCGTCCTTTCCGCCGTCCGCGTCGGCGCAGTGGAAAAAAGTTCACCGGCCTGCCGCGGATTCCGCGGCGGCGGGCGGGGGCATGCCCCTTGCTTCGATCGCCAAGGACCCCCCGGAAGGAAACCCCCATGCGCGCACTCGCCTACCACTCCGCCCACGACGTCCGCGTCGACACCGTCCCCGACCCGGTACTGCAGGCCGACGACGACATCATCCTGCGCGTCACCGCCACCGCGATCTGCGGCTCCGACCTGCACCTGTACCGCGGCAAGGTCCCGGGGCTGGAGGCGGGCGACATCCTGGGGCACGAGTTCATGGGCGTGGTGGTGGACGCCGGCCGCGGCGTCACCGAACTGGCGCTGGACGACCGGGTGGTGGTGCCCTTCACCATCAGCTGCGGCGACTGCTTCTTCTGCGAGAAAGAGGAATACGCCGCCTGCGAGACCACCAACCCGGGGCCCGGCGCGCTGGTGAACGCCAAGAAGATCCGCCCGGGCGCCGGCATGTTCGGCTACACCCATCTTTACGGCGGCTACGCCGGCGGCCAGGCCGAATACGTGCGCGTGCCCAAGGCCAACGTCGGGCCGATACGCATCCCGGCCACCCTGGCCGACGAACAGGTGCTGTTCCTGTCCGACATCCTGCCCACCGGCTACCAGGCGGTGGTGAACGCCGAGATCGGCCCGGGGCAGACCGTCGCCATCTTCGGCGCCGGCCCGGTCGGCTGCATGGCTGCCGAGTGCGCGCGCATGCTGGGTGCCGAGCGCATCTTCATGGTCGACCATCATCCCTATCGGCTCGACTACTGCGCCCGCACCTACGGCGCCGAGACCTTCAACTTCGACGAGGTGGACGACCCGGCCCGCGAGATCGTCGCGGCGACCGCCGACCGCGGCGTGGACGCCTCGATCGACGCGGTCGGCTTCGAGGCCAAGGGCAGCCCGATCGAAACCGTGCTCACCACCCTGAAGGTCGAGGGCTCCAGCGGCCAGGTGCTGCGCCAGGCCATCGCCGCGACGCGCCGCGGCGGGCGGGTCAGCGTGCCGGGCGTGTACGCCGGCTTCATCCACGCCTTCATGTTCGGCGACGCCTTCGAGAAGGGCCTGTTCTTCGCCATGGGCCAGACCCATGTGCAGCGGCACATGCCCTACCTGCTGCAGTGCATCGCCCACGGCCGCCTGCGTCCGGAGGCGGTGATCACCCACCGCCTGGACCTGGACGCGGCCGCCGAGGGCTACCGGATGTTCGACACCAAGGAAGACGAGTGCCGCAAGGTGATCCTGACGCCGTGACCCTGGGCTGCCCGCTGCGGGAAGACGCCGCCGACCGCCTGCAGGGCCTGCCGCCGGTGGTCGGCGCGCATGCGCGCGTGCTGGTGCTGGGTTCGATGCCGGGCGCGCAGTCGCTGGCCCGCGGGCAGTACTACGCGCATCCGCGCAACCAGTTCTGGCCGATCGTCGAAACCGTGTTCGGGCTGCCGCCGGGCCTGGACTACGCCGGGCGCCTTGCCGGCCTGCGCGAGGCCGGCGTCGCGCTCTGGGACGTGCTGGGCGCATGCACGCGCCACGGCAGCCTGGACGCCGGCATCGAACGCGAGGGCATGCAGGTGAACGACATCGCCGGACTGCTGGCCGCCAACCCCGGCATCCGGCGGCTGCTGTTCAACGGCGTGTTCGCCGAAACGGTGTTCCGCAGCCGGATCGCCCCGGCCCGGGCGGACTGGCCGCCGATGCGCCGGCTGCCGTCGACCAGCCCGGCCAATGCCGCACGGCCCTACGCGGAGAAACTGCAGGCCTGGCGCGAGGCGCTGCAGCCGACATGAACGCGCTGCCGCCCGGTCCCGTGGACTGCCTGGTCGTCGGCGCGGGCCCGGCGGGTCTGGTCGCCGCCACCTACCTCGCGCGCTACCGGCGCGAAGTCTGCGTCGTGGACAGCGGCAACAGCCGCGCCAGCCGCATCCCGCTGTCGCGCAACGTGCCCGGCTTCCCCGCCGGCGTTTCCGGGCCGCGCCTGCTCGAGCGCATCCGGCGCCAGGCCGAGGCCGCCGGCATCGTCGTCTGCAAGGGAATGGTGTCGTCGCTGGCCCACGACGACGGCGGCGGCTTCGCCGCCGAGGTCGAGGGCGAAAGGATCCGCGCGCGCAGCGTGCTCATCGCCACCGGCTGCACCGACCACGAACCGGTGCCGGGCCTGACCCGGAAGGCCACCTGGCAGGGCCGCGTGCGCTGGTGCCCGATCTGCGATGGCTACGAGTCGCTGGACCGCCGCGTCGTGCTGATCGGCGATTCGGCCAGCGGCGCCGGCCACGCCCGCTTCCTGCGCACCTATACCCGCGACCTGGCCCTGGTGCTGGCCCGCGGCCAGCGCGACATCGACGCCGCCGAGCGCGCGTCGCTGGAAGACAGCGGCATCGAGGTGGTGTCGGAGGAGCCGCGCCGGATCGTGCTGCTGCGCGGCGTCGGCGGGCGGCTGGAGCTGGTGGGCGGCCGCCACCTGCCGTTCGACATCGTCTACCCGATGACCGGTGGAAGGCCGCAGACCGCGCTGGCGATCGGACTGGGCGCGCGCTGTTCCCGCGATGGCCGGCTGGAGGTGGACATCCGCCAGGCCACCAGCGTGCCTGGCCTGTATGCCGCGGGCGACGTGGTGGCCAGCATCGGCCAGGTCGCGGTGGCGGTGGCCGAGGCGGCGGTCGCGGCCACCGCCATCCACCGCAACCTGCCGCGCAATTTCCGCTGAGCGCATTTCTTTCCGCCCGGACCGGCACGTGGCGCGCACCTTGCAGCCCTGGCTGACGCCAACGGGAGTTCGCATGTCAAAGCGTCCGCAAGACCCAGCGCGCATCCTGCGCGTCGCCGTCTGCCTGGTGCCTCCCTGGGCCCTGGTCGACGGCCTGTGCCTGGACGGGATCGAGGTCCGGGCGATGCGGCGTTACGCGCGCTGGCGCGGCCGCGAGCTGTGCTGGGTGCAGGTGGAGGAAGGGGCGCTGCCGGACGCGCTTTCGGAGGGTCGCGCCGACATCGCCATCGGTGGCCTCTGCGAAGGCCCGGAACTGGCGCGCCGGGCGCGGCTGGTCCGCTTCGGCCGGCATCGCCTCTGCGCCGGCGAGTCGCGGCATGCGTCCCTGCGCGACCACGTCTGGGCGGTCGCGCCCGCCGCGATCCCGGAGTGGGCCTCGGTCTGCCTGTTCCTGAATCTTCGCCAATGGCGGGAACGTTTTTCCGCGGTCGGCGCGCGTGGCACGGAAGCTGCAGCGACAGGCCGGCATCCCGAGGAAACCCTGCAATGACCAAGACGTCCGCGACCCTGAACGAACTGGTGGAAGCGCTGAACGACGGCATCGCCTTCTTCGCGCTGGCGGCGGAACGCAGCGCCGAGCCCGCGAACGTCGAACTGTTCCAGCGCATCCGGCACATGAAGGAAACCATCGCCGCCGACCTGCGCGCCGAAGTGACCCTCAACGGCGACGAACCCCACGGCGAGGGCTCGTGGCTGGGCGGTTTCCGCCAGACCTACGCCGACCTGCGCGCGCGCCTGGCCAGCGATTCCGAAGCCAGCTACGTCGCGGCGCTGGAAGAGCAGGAAGACCGGATACGGCAGGCCTTCCGCGACGCGACCGCACCCGGCCAGCCGCTGCGGGTGCGCGAGCTGGCGGCGACCTACCTGCCCGAGATCGAACAGATGCACGACCGCCTGAGCGCGCTAAAGCGCCGCCACGGCGGATGAGCTTCCGGACCGGCATTCCCCCCGGCCGGTCCACGCGGCGGCGCCCCGGGCCACGCGCCCGGGGCGCCTGCGGCCTTCCCACCCCCAGGAGAACCCCATGGCCAAGAACAAGAAGGAATACGACCGCGCCCAGCTCGAGGAACTGCTGCTGCAGGCGCTGGAAACCGAACTCGGCGGCATCAAGGTCTATACCGCGGCCATCGGCTGCGCGGTGAACGACGACCTGCGCGAGGAATGGCAGGAGTACCTGGAGGAAACGCGCCGGCACCGCGACGTGCTGGTGAACGTGTTCGAGCAGATCGGGCTCGACCCGGGCCGGCAGTCGCCGGGCCGCGAGGTGGTCGCCCACCTGGGCCAGTCGCTGGTGCGGGCCATCGAGATGGCGCGCGAGGCCGGCGACCCGGCCGCCGCCGAACTGGTCGCCGGCGAATGCGTGGTGCTGGCCGAGACCAAGGACCACCAGAACTGGGAGCTGATCGGCCTGCTGGCCGAAAAGGGCAAGGGCGAAGAGACCGAGCTGCTGATGCAGGCCTACGACGCCGTGGCCAAGGACGAACACCACCACCTGCTGCACACCGCCGGCTGGACCCGCGAGCTGTGGATCCAGTCGCTGGGCCTGCCGGCCGTGCTGCCGCCGCCGGAAGAGGTCAAGCATGTCGAGACCAAGATCGGTGCCTCGCGCGCCGAGCAGGCGCGCGACGACATGCTCAAGAAGCACTGAGCCGTGACCGAGGCCATCGGCTGGCTGGCGTCGGCGGTGCTGCTGGCGACCCTGCTGCGCCAGGTGCTGGTGCAGTGGCGCAGCGGCAGCACCGAGGGCGTTTCGTCCTGGCTGTTCATCGGCCAGCTGACGGCCAGCGCGGGTTTCGCCCTCTACAGCTGGCTGCTGCAGAACTGGGTCTTCCTGACCACGAACTCGGCCCTGTGCCTGACCGCCATCGCCGGCCAGCTGATCTACCGGCGCAACCGCCGCCGCTTCGACCACGCCTTCGCCGCCAGCCTGCGGCGCGGGCCCCAGCCAAGGATCCGCCATGACCAGGAAATCGCCTGAATCCGCCCCGCCCACCGGGGCGGCGGCGCTGCGCGCCCGGATCGATGCCGGCGATGCGATGGCCCGCGCCATGCCGCACAACGCCGACAAGGCCGACGAGTACGATCCGCGCGCCAGCACGGCGCCCTCGGAAGGCACGCACCTGGCGCCGGAAGACGCCGCTGCCGGCGCCAGCACGCTCAGCGAGGCCAACGCCAACGCCAAGACCGGCGCCCGCCCCGAACCCGGCGCGGACCCCACCACCGGCCCGCTGGAGCGCGTGCGCGTGGACCCGGCGGGGCGTCGCCTCACCACCAACCTGGGCGTGCCGGTCGGGGACAACCAGAACAGCCTGACCGCGGGGCGGCGCGGGCCGGCCCTGCTGAAGGATTTCATCCTCCGGGAAAAGATCACCCACTTCGACCACGAGCGCATTCCCGAGCGCATCGTGCATGCGCGCGGGTCAGGCGCCCACGGCTATTTCGAATGCACCCGCGCCCTTGCCGACCTGACCCGGGCGGCGCCGTTCCGCAAGCGCGGCCAGCGCACGCCGGTGTTCGTGCGCTTCTCCACCGTGCTGGGCGAACGCGGCTCCAAGGACACCGCACGCGACGCCCGCGGCTTCGCGGTCAAGTTCTACACCGACGAGGGCAACTGGGACCTGGTGGGCAACAACATCCCGGTGTTCTTCATCCAGGACGCGATGAAGTTCCCGGACCTGGTGCATGCCGCCAAGCCCGAGCCGCACCACGGCATGCCGCAGGCCGCGGCCGCGCACGACACCTTCTGGGATTTCGTCTCGCTGATGCCCGAATCCACCCACATGCTGATGTGGGTGATGTCGGACCGCGGCA
>CBFGOZ010000002.1:0-33188 GCA_965650505.1 uncultured Arenimonas sp. | reverse complement strand
TGGTGAACTATCCGAAGAACGCGACGGAGAAGATCGCCGAGATCGTCAAGGTCTTTGCCCGCGCCGGCATCTGCAGCCAAGGCATCATCTCGATCCAGACCACCGACCCGACCACGCTGGCGGTGATCCGTCGCGACAACATCAAGACCAAAAAATACGACGAACTGGGCGAGATCTTCCGGCGCGAGAACCTGCCGCTGTCCACCGACCTGATGATCGGGCTGCCGGGCGCCACCGTCGCCAGCTTCAAGGGCGAACTGCAGTACTACTTCGACGACGACGTCGGGGTGAAGGCCTACCGCACCCAGCTGCTGCCCAACAGCCCGATGTCGGACCCCGACTACCTGCGCGAGAACCAGATCCGGGTCGATCCGCAGCAGTACCTGGTCTCGACCGCCAGCTACAGCACCGCCGACCTGGCGGAGATGCTGGAGATATGGACCGCCTTCGACATCGCCGACGGTTACGCGGTGCTGCGCTACGTCGCGCGGTTCCTGCAGTGGGAGCACGGCATCGCCGCCACCGAGCTTATCCACGCCATCGTGCGCAAGGTGCGCGAAGCGCCGGTGGCCTATCCGGCCATCACCTGGCTGTTCCGCAACTTCCTGGCCGAGCGGCAGGCGCTGGGCGGCTGGGGGCCGTTCTACGCGGAAATCGCCGCGTTCGCGCAGCGCGAACTGGGCGTGGCGATGGACCCCGGCTTCCGCACCGCGCTGCGCGTCAACGAGCTGATGATGCCGGGGGAGGGCCGCCGGTTCCCGGAAGTGCACGCGCTGGACCATGATTTCGCGGCGTATTTCGACGCCAACGTCCGCAGCCGCGCGCCGGCGGCAAGGCGGCTGGCCGAGTATCCGCCGGGCAGGCTGGAGATCACCGACCCGTACCGGATGTGCGAAGCGGACTTCCACCGCATCGAGCAATACGACAACCACCAGGTGTTCTTCGAGCTGGCCTCCAGCACCTCGCGGCGCCGGTCGGTGCCGAACTTCGTCGAGCAGCGGGCCTGACATGCCGCTTCCGCCGGCCGGTGAGCTGCTCGACCTGCTGCCCGACGCCGTCTGTGTGGTCGACGCCGACGGGCGTTTCCTCTATGTCAGCGGCAGCTTCGAACGCATCCTCGGCTACACCCGGGAGGAAGTGCTCGGACGGCAGACCTTCGAACTGCTGCACGAAGACGATCGCGCCACCACCGCCGAACAGGCGGCCCTGGTCATGGCCGGCGCCCTCCAGCGCCATTTCCGCAACCGCTATCGCCACAAGTCGGGCCACTACGTCGACATCCAGTGGTCCGCGCATTGGCATCCGGCCCATGGCGTGCGCGTGGGCATCGCCCGCGAAGTGACCGAGCTGCGCCGGGTGGAGAGCGAACTCCAGCACCGCGCCACCCATGATCCCCTGACCGGGCTGCCGAACCGCCTTCAGCTGCAGGCCGAACTGGACGCGGCCCTGGAGCATGCCCGCGCGACGGGTGATGGCCTGACGCTGCTGTTCATGGACCTGGACGGCTTCAAGGCGGTGAACGACAGCGCCGGCCACGACGCCGGCGACCGCGTGCTGCGGGAGGTCGCGAGCCGGCTCCAGCGTGGGGTGCGGCAGAGCGACCTGTTGGCGCGACTGGGCGGTGACGAGTTCGTGGTCCTGCTGCGGGGTTGCCGGGATGCCGTCGCGGCCCGGCGGGTCGCCGAAAGCCTGCGCACGCGGCTCAAGGACACGCCGCTGCCGGGGGTGGAGTCGCACGGACTGGATGCCAGCGTCGGCATCGCCTGTTTCCCCGAACATGGCCGCACGGCCGAAGCCTTGCTGGCCCACGCAGACCAATCCATGTACGCCGCCAAGCGCCGGCGGTCCTGAGCGTTCGATCCCGCCGGAGCAGGAGCAGGGCGCGGGCTGTCCGGCGGCCCGATGTGGAGCCTCCGGGAATATCCGGTGTCCTCGAAACCTGCACATCATCGTTATTGACATAATATACATTATGCGAGTGTCTAGGCGGAGGCGGTGGAGCTGCCGGCCACCGGCCACGCCCCGATCACGCCGGCTTTGGGACCCTGCACGCCGCACTTCAACCCGGCAGCCCCCATGCCCAGATACCTCCGCCTCACTTACGTCAGCCGCGCGACGTTCCCGCCGGTGCGCGACGGCGCCGGTTTCCATCCGGAAGTCGGCCGCATCCTGCTGCAGTCCCGGCGCAACAACGGGCGCAACCGCCTGGTCGGCGGCCTGTATTTCGCCGACGGCTGCTTCTTCCAGGTGCTCGAGGGACGGCAGGACCAGGTCGAGGCGCTTTACGCACGGCTCCAGGACGATCCGCGCCACCAGGACCTGAAGGTGCTCGATCGCCGGGAAATTCCCCAGCCGGCCTTCCGGGGCTGGGCCATGAAACACGTGCCGGACGCCCCCGAGGTCCGGGTCCTGATGGCCCGCCACGGCCGGATCGGTTTCGAGCCTTATTCGTTCGAACCGGCCCTGGTCGAGGCGATGGTGGCGCTGCTCCTGGGCAACGCCGATTCCGGCCAGCCCCGGGAATTGCCGGAACGCGCCGATGCCGCCGCCCCGCGTTCCAGAACCGCGAATGGCACGATGCTGATGGGCGCGGTCGGCCTGCTGCTGATCGTGGCCGCGGCATTGGCCGCCGTCCTGCTTCGCTGAGATCCGCTCAGGCCAGGCCCGCCCGGTCGTCGGCGGCTGGACGACGCCGGGCACGACGCGTCATGCCGGCCAGATGGCCCAGCAGCAGCACGATCAGGAGGTCGACCGCGTACTGCGCGCCAGCCAGATGCTTGCTGAGGTCACGCACGCCCTCGCCCAACAGCGCCACCGGCACCTGGCTGAGGGCCACCAGGACCAGCGCGAGCATGGGCGCCGCCAGGCCGCCGCCCTCGCGCCGGCGCATGCCGTGAACCGCTACGGCCAGCGCGGCCAGCAGCAGCACGATCAGCGCCCACGGCTGCAGCAGCCCATCGCGGACGTCGGTAAGCCGCTGCAGGCCCTCGGCGACCACGCCGGGGTCGGCCTTCAGCGGCGCTGCGTAAAGGTAATCGGCCTTTACGTGGAAATAGCGCACGGTCAGGTGCGGGGGCAGTCCGACCGTCAACATGCGCCAGGCCACCCCCGGTGCGACGGCATAGGGACGCAGCGTGTCGAGCAGGCTCTTGGGCCAGGTACCGGAGCAGTGCTCGGAATCGGGCACGTACTGCACGGCGTCCAGCGACTCAAGCCGGTTTCCCCAGGCGTCGACGCCGATGCAGGCGCGTTCGGCCGGCGTCAGCCCCAGCCGGTCGCGCTCGGACTCGGTCATGGCCAGGTAGGAGCCCAGGTGGGTGGAATGATGGCGGTTGAAATCCATCACGTCGCTGATCGCCAGGGGCGCCAGGCAGGCGCCCTGCACCACCAGGATGGCCGCCAGCGCCAGGCCATCCGGACGATGGCCGGCGGCGCGCGCCTGCCACCACAACACCGGCAACACCAGCAGCGGCAGATAGAAGAACTGCGCCTTGGCGCCGCCGCACATCAGCAGCGACACCACCAACAGGACCAGGCGCCCGCGGCCCGGCGGCCATAGCAGCGCCGCCAGCAGCAGCGGCAGGCCGAGGAAAAAGCTGTATTCGCCATACAGCGACTGCAGGAAGCCGATGTTGTGCGCGGCGAACGCCGCCAGCAGCAGGCCGAGCACAAGCCCGCCCTGCCCGATCGCCCCGAATCCCTGCCGACGCGCCGCCATGAAGGCGAGCAGTCCCAGAGCGGCCACCAGGACGAACTTTCCGGCCAGCCCCAGGTGCAACAGGTCGAAACGATCCTGGTAAAGGGACTGCAGGGCCGCCGCCGCCGCGAACAGGAAAGAGGAGGTCCCCGACGAGGGATTGGGAATCGGCATCCCCTCGCGCAGGCTCCATCGGGTCGCCGGTGCCCCCTTTGCCGCGTCCGCCTCGGCAGGCAGGGGTTCACCGACGACGCGCGACACGGTGCGCGCGTAGTCGCCCTGGTCCAGCATTCCGAGAGGCGCGGATCCGATCGCCAACACCCCTCCAAGCACCAGCAGGAGCACCAGCGCCCATGGCGATGTGGCCGCCCGGAGCCTGATGGAGGCTTCGGCGGATATTCCCGCAGCGTCGGGCGAAGACGAAGGCGTGACCGGCATCTGCGCTTCCCTGGTCGTTGGGTGGTGGGCGGCCCGCGGGCCGCCTGATGATCGTGCGGAAGGCTACACGATCCGATGCCGTCCGCCGACCACGGACGGCGTCAGATCCAGTCCTTGCGACGGCCCAGCAACAGGGCCAGTCCCGCCAGTATCACCATCGCCCCAACCACTGCCCAGAACCCGGTATCCCGGGAAGCGAAGAACGCCGCCTCGAAGTTCATTCCCATCACGCCGCTCATCACGGCCAGCACGCCCAGCACCACCGTCGCGAACGTCAGGACGCCCATGGTCCGGTTCGTCCGCAGCGCGGTCTGGCTGCTGAAGAGCTCGAAGCTTCCGATCACCAGTTCGCGTGCATGCTCGACCATGTCCATCGCCCGTTCAAAGCGCGCGTCCAGCGCGGTGAAATGGCGCTGGACCTCCTCGCCCACCGAAGGCCGGAAGTCGGGCCGCGACAACCCGGCGAACACCGGACGGTGCGAGGCCAGCATCCGCCGCAATCGGGACGCCGCCCGGCGCAATCGACGAAGTTCGTCCATGCATTGCCGGCTTCGGCCATCCAGGATGTCCACCTCCAGGCGCTCCAGGTCGCGCTCGAAGTCGGCCACCGCGCTGAAATAGGTGGACAAGTGCCAGTCCAGCAGGGACGCCGCGAAGCTGTCGGCGCTCAGCACGCCCATGTCGGAATCGCCGCACTGCGAGGCATGCAGCGCGTCCAGGCAGGCGACGGGCTCGTCATGCAGGGTCAGCACGATGTTCTCGCCGGCGATGATCGAAAGTGCGACGCCCTGGAAGCCGGGGGCCGCCAAGGTACCCACCGGAACCACGTCCGCCCTGAAGAACCCGCCCAGCCGGATAAGTCCGGGACCGCGCCGGAAATCACCGGCGAAGGCTTCGGCCGGCACGCGCAGGGCCTGGCCTAGCCACTGCAGCTCGTCCGTCCCGGGCGCCACGGCGTCCACCCACAGCAATTGTTCGGGACCGGGGCGCGAAGCCCCCAGCGCGTCCGCCGGGATCACGCGGTCGGTTCCATCGGCGTCGTAAAGGCGGGCTTCCACCATGGCGGCGCTCCAGCAGCGAAGTCAGCACAGGCGCTGCAATGCCCATGCCAATCGACCGCAGGTTCCGGGAGCACGGTGAAGGAAATTCCGGGGTCGGAAACGCCGGGCGATGGACGGGACCGACCGCTGGCTCACGATCCTCCGGAGCGCGTGCGTTTGCGGCCGCTGCCCGACTTCTTGCCGCCTCCGTCCTGCTTGTTGACCGTGGCCCAGGCGCGGCGCTCGGCCGTTTCCTCGGAAACACCCTTCTCGCGATAGCCCTGTTCGATGTGCTCGGCCTGGCGCTTCTGCTTGTCGGTATGGCTGGATTTGTCTCCGCGTGGCATGGCGGTCTCCGGTTCGATTGACCGGTGAATCCCTGCATCTTTCATGCCTGCCCTGCCCTCCGGCAGGCATGGTTTTTCCCATGGGGCGGAAAAAGCCGCCCCGCCGGTCGGCACCTGTGCCCCTGCCCTCTCAACGCAGGACCCTGGCCGCGCGCAAAGCTTGATCCCGGTCAATGCTTCCTCTTCGGCCGCCGCCAAGGATGGGACGTCCCCGCAACCGGAGCCGCCCCATGCAAGTGTCCGAAATGAAGACCAAGAACGTGGCCTGGATCGAAGACTCCGAGTCCGCCGCCCGGGCCGCCGAAATGATGCGGGCGCGGCACGTCGGTTCGCTGGTGGCGGTGAAGCAGCCCAACGGCGAACGGCGGCCGGTCGGCATGCTGACCGACCGCGACATCGTGCTGGCCCTGGCGGCCACGCACACGGATCCGGCGAAAGTGTCGGTGGCCGACGTGATGACACGCGACGTGGTCACGTGCACCGAAAGCCAGGACATCTTCGACGCCATCGCCCTGATGAGCCGGCACGGAGTGCGTCGGCTGCCCGTGGTCAACGCCAAGGGCGGCCTGACCGGCATCCTCACGGCCGATGACATCATCGGTGCCTTGGGGACGCTGATGGCGGAGCTGGGAAAAGCCCTGGCGCACGGCACCAGCATCGAGATGGAGAAGCGGCGCTGAGCCGACGGAGAACCCCATGAATCGCCGCATCCTCGTTGCCCACTACTCGCTGTCCGGCAACACCGCCGACCTCGCCCGCGAGATCGCCCGGGAACTCCAGGCCGACACCGAGACCATCCGCGATGCGCGCGCCCGCCGTGGCGTGTTCGGGGTGCTGCGTTCGCTGATGGACGCCATCTTCCGGCGGGAGCCGTCCATCGCCCCGGTCGAGAAGCGCCCAATGGACTACGACCTGCTGGTCCTTGGCGGCCCGATCTGGGCCGGCCGATTCGCTTCGCCGGTGCGCACCTACGCCCGCCGCCACGCCGGCGGCGCGAACCGGATCGCCTTTTTCTGCACCCAGGGCGGACGCGGCGCCGAGACGGGCATGGCCGAACTGGCCTCGATCTGCCATCTGTCGCCCATGACCACCCTGGTGGTCGATGGAAAGCACCTCAAGCCAGCCGAGCATGCGGCGGAACTGGCCCGATTCGTCTCGAGCGTGAGAGGCCCGCCGGCCGCGACCACGCACGCCTCCGGCAGCCCCAAGCCGGCGGTGCGCTGATCCCGGCAACCCTCAGGTCGCGTCGAGGACCTTGCGGATCTGTTCGAAGGTGCACTGCGTGTAGTTCTTCGAAAGCGACCGCACGACCATGCGCGCCAGCTGTTGACTCAGCATCGAGCGAAGCATGCCCAGGAACTTCGGCTCTGCGACCAGGGTGAGCTGGTCGAAGGCGTGGCTGACCCGCCCGGCCTCGAGCAGGTCGACCAGCTCGCGGGCGAATTCTCGCGAGATCTTCTCGTCCAGCGCGGTGTGCGGCGCCAGGCCGTGGTGCACGCCGCCGACGCTGGTGTGGGAGCTGCCGGGCTGGTCATCGGTCAGGTCCCGGCCGTGCATGCGGCCTTCCGGGTGCACCATGCCCGCGATCTCCTCCAATTCGCCGTCGCTGGCGCCCGCGCGGAACAGCCGCGCACGCGATTCGTCCGCGACCAGAATCCAGTTGTTCATCGCCATCCTCCCGAGCCAGTGCGAGACGAGGATGGCTCGTTCAGGGGCCGGGGCATTGACGCACGTCAACGTCGCCTCGCGCTTCAGCCCCGGTCCGGCGAACCGCACAGCGCCTGCAGCTCCCGATATCCCGGGAAGGCGCGGCCCGGCGCGCAGCCCGGGCAATCCGGGTCCGCGCCCAATCGGGTTTCGCGGAACCGCATGCGCAGCGCGTCGAAATGCAGCAGCCGGCCGGCCAGCGAATCGCCCAGTTCCAGGATCAGCTTCAGCGCCTCGGTGGCCTGCAGCAGGCCGATCACGCCCGGAAGCACGCCCAGCACGCCGGCCTCGGCGCAGTTTGGCGCGTCCTCGGGCGCGGGCGGTTCCGGGAACAGACAGCGGTAACACGGCGCCTGGCCGCGCCGGCGTCCGGCATCGAACACGCTCACCTGGCCTTCGAAGCGGTGCACGGCCCCGTACACCAGCGGTTTGGCCAGCTGCACGCAGGCATCGGAAAGCAGGTAACGCGCCGGGAAATTGTCGGCGCCATCCACCACCACGTCGACGTCCGCCACCAGCGATTCGACGTTGTCGGCGTTCACGCGCACCGGCGCGGTGCGGATATCCAGCCGCGGGTTGAGCGCACACAGCGCCAGCCGCGCCGATTCGACCTTGGCCACGCCGATGCGCGCCTCGGTATGCAGGATCTGCCGCTGCAGGTTGCTGCGGTCCACCACGTCGTCGTCGGCCAGCACCAGGGTGCCGACGCCGGCAGCGGCCAGGTAATAGGCCGCGGGCGAACCCAGGCCACCGGCGCCGACCACGAGCACCCTGGCCTGCGCCAGCCTGCGCTGGCCTTCGATGCCGACCTGCGGCAGGCGCAGATGGCGGGAATAACGCTCGAGGAAATCGGCGTCCTCGGGGGCGCCCGGTTGTTCCGGCAGGCCCTCGGCCCGCCAGCGCTCGAAGCCACCGGACACCGACACCGGCCGGGCGTAACCCGCCGCGGTCAGCGCCTGCGCCGCCAGCAGCGAACGTTTGCCGCTGCCGCAGATCAGCAGGACCTCGGCGCCGGTGTCGGCGACCCAGCGCGCGGGCTCGGCCTCGAGCTGTGCGCGCGGCACCGCCAGCGCGCCATCCGGCAGGCCCAGCGCATGCTCGCCGGGTTCGCGCACGTCGATCAGCAGACTGCCCGTCGCCTGACGCGCACGGGCCTGGCCCGGGGTGATTTCCTCGATATCGCGCATGGCCGGAGTCTAGCCGCCGTGGCCTGCGTAGGGCAGCACCGTCACGCGGTCGCCGGTGGCGTACTCCCCTGCCCCCTCCGGCAGCAGGATCAGCGCATTGGCATCGGCGGCCGCGCGCAGCCGGTGCGAGGCGACCGCCGGGTTCGGCGCCACCTGCAGCTGGCCGCTGGCATCGCAGGCAAGATTGCCGCGCATGAACTCCAGGCGGGCATGCGTCTTGCGGATCGGCGTCGCCAGTGCGGCGGTCCAGGATCCGCGGGCTTCGCCGCGGCCCTGCAGGCTGTCCAGCAGCGCGCGGCCCAGGGTCAGGAAGGTCGCCAGCACCGATACGGGATTCCCCGGCAGCCCCAGCACCAAGGCCTCGCCGAGGCGCCCGAACAACACGGGCATGCCCGGCTTCATGCGCACTTTCCAGAAATACACGTCGCCGTGCTCGCGCAGCAGCGCCGGAAGGTGGTCCTTTTCGCCGGCCGAGACGCCGCCGCAGGTGATCACCAGGTCGAAGGAGAAGGCGGCGTCGCGCAGCGCCGCCGCCATCCGCACCGGGTCGTCGGGCAGCACCGGCCACGCGACCGGCTCCAGGCCCTCGGCCATCAGCAGGGTCTGCAGCAGCACGCGGTTGCTGTCGTGGATCTCGCCCGGGGCCAGTGGCTGGCCCGGCGGGCGCAGCTCGTCGCCAGTGGTGAACACGGCGACGGTCGGGCGGCGCCGCACCTCCAGCTCCGCCCGGCCCAGGGCCGCCGCCAGGCTCAGCCGTGCCGGCGTCAGCACCTGGCCCGCATGCAGCACGGTTTCACCGACGGAAACGTCCTCGCCGGCGTAGCGCACGTGGGCGCCCTTGCGCAGGGCCGTCTTGGGAAACACGCGCCCCGCCTCCACCCTCGCCTCTTCCTTGATCAGCACCGTGTCGGCGCCCGCAGGCATCACCGCGCCCGTCGTGATGCGGCTGCACTGTCCTGCCCCGAGCTCCAGGCCCCGGCTGGCACCGGCGAACTGCTCGCCGACCAGCTGCAGGCCCGCGTCCGCCGCCGCGTTGGCCTCGTCGGCGCGCAGCGCGAATCCGTCCATCGCCGAGTTGTCGAAGCCGGGCAGCGCGAGATCGGCCACCAGGTCCGCCGCAAGCACGGCGCCGCGTGCGCGCGAAAGTGGCACGCGCTCAACGCCCAGACATGGCGCGTGCGCGCGGATCAAGGCCTCGGCCTCGTCGAAACCTATGCGGGTGGGGACGTCCTGGTTCACGGTGCATAACCCTCGGGGAAATCGTGCGGAGAGTTGAGGTTGCCCAGCTTCAGCGGCGCCAGGTCCAGCCGCGAAACCCGCAGCCGGGCGACCAGGCGCCGCGCCGCCGACTCGCCGGCGTCGAGCATCGCCGTCGCGCTTTCGGCCAGGGCCGCGGTGCGCCAGAGCCCGAGCAGGGGCTGCAGGCCGCCGGCATCGTGCACCACCACGCCGTCGGTGTCCGGAATGCCCACCAGGTGGTCGACCAGATCGTCGGGCAAACCCTCCAGGTCCACCGGCAGGCTCAGCAGCCAGGGCGAGGTGCAGGCCAGCGCCAGGGCTTCGAGGCCCGCCAGCGGGCCGGCGAAATCGGCGCGCCGGTCGAACACCGGACGCAGGCCGAGCGATTCGAAGCGCGGGTCGGGGGCGCGCGCGCTGACCAGGCGCTCGGCGAACTCGCCGGGCACAGCCATCAGCACGTTTTCGAGCAGGCAGCGCTGGCGGTGCCGCACCCAGGCCTTGTCGCGCCCACCCAGGCGCTGGCCGCGTCCGCCGGCCAGGATGCCCAGCGTGATCGCGGCGCGCGGGATCACTTGCGCTTGACGTGCTTCATCAAGCGGCGCTTGGCCTTCACCTGGCGCTCGGTGAGCACGTTCTTCTTGCCCTCGTAGGGGTTCTCGCCTTCCTTGAACACGAACTTGATCGGCGTACCCACCAGCTTGAATCGCTTGCGGAAGAAGTTCTCGAGGTAGCGGCGGTAACTGTCGGTCAGCGACTTCAGCCGGTTGCCGTGCACGATGAAAGTCGGCGGATTGGCGCCGCCCGGATGCGCGAACTTCAGCTTGGCCACGTGCCCGCGCACCACCGGCGGCGGGAAGCTCTCGACCGCGATGGCGAGGGCCTTGGTGGTCTCGGCCGTGCTGAACTCGTGCGTCGCCGAGGCGTGGGCACGGTGGATGGCCTTGAACAGCTCGCGCATGCCGGTGCCGTGTTTGGCCGAGATGGTGACGCGTTCGGCCCATTCGCAGAACGAGAGCTTGCGTTCGAGCATGGTCATGGCCTGCTCGCGCGTGTACTTGTCCTGGCCGTCCCATTTGTTGACGGCGACCACCAGGGCGCGGCCGGCGTTGAGCACCAGGCCCAGCACGGTCGCATCCTGGTCGGTCACGCCCTCGCCCGCGTCCAGCATCACCACGGCCACCTGGCAGGTTTCGATCGCCTGCAGGGTCTTGAAGGCGCTGAACTTCTCCACCGCTTCCTCGACCTTGGCGCGCCGGCGCAGGCCGGCGGTGTCGATCAGGCGGTAGTCGCGGCCGTCGCGGCGCAGGTCCACGGCGATCGAGTCGCGGGTGGTGCCGGGTACGTCGGAGGCGATCATGCGCTCCTCGCCCAGCAGGCGGTTCACCAGGGTCGACTTGCCGACATTGGGGCGGCCGATGAAGGCGATGCGGATCCGGTCCGGATCGTCCGCCAGCACGGCGGCGTCGCCGTCCTCGGGCAGTTCGGGGATGATCTCTTCGAGCAGGTCCGGGATGCCGCGCTGGTGCGCCGCCGCCACCGGGATGACCCGTTCGACGCCGAAGCGCGCGAACTCGGCCACCGCGGCCTCGACATCGATGCCGTCGGTCTTGTTGACCACCAGGAAAAAGCGCGTGCCGGACTTGCGCAGGAAGGCCAGGATGCTCTGGTCCAGGCCCGAGGGCCCTTCCCGGCCATCGACCACGAACAGCACCAGGTCGGCCTCTTCGACCGCGGCGCGGGCCTGCCGTGCGGTGGCGCCGGCCAGCCCTTCCTCGTCACCGGACAGGCCACCGGTGTCGCACAGGCCGAAGGGCCGGTCCTCGACCAGGCGGCAGAAACCGTAGTGGCGATCGCGCGTCACGCCGGGCTCGTCGTGGACGAGGGCGTCGCGGCTGCGCGTGAGCGCGTTGAAGATCGTGGACTTGCCGACATTCGGCCGGCCGACGAGAGCGACCAATGGCAACACGGTGGATCTCTCCCGAAACTTTGGAATCATCCGCGCCGAAGCGCGAAACGCCCGGCACGGGCCGGGCGGTGCGGCGGCGCGCCCCCGGGGGCGCGCCACGATCGGCCGGACCCTCGCGGGCCGCGACCGGGATTATTGCGGCTGCGGGTAGGCCGCCAGCTTGCCTTCCGCCGTGATGGCGTACAGCGTGCCCGCGGCCGACACCTGCGGGGTGCCGAGGATGGCCGAGTTCTGAATGCGGTCGCGGCCGACGATGACGCCGTCGTCCGAGCGGATCCAGTGCAGGTAACCCTCGATGTCGCCCACCACGATGTAATTGCCCTGCACCGCCGGCGTGGTCAGCCAGCGGCGCGCCAGCGCCTCCTGCTTCCACAGGGCGCTGCCGGTGTTGCGGTCCAGCGCCCAGACGGTGCCGGAAGGATCGGCCACCACGACGCGGTCGGCCAGCAGGGCGAGGCCGCCGTAGCTGCCGACGTCGCGGTTCCACATCGGCTCGCCGTTGCGGGTCGAGATGGCGACCGTCTGGCCCCGGAAGCTGGTGGCATAGAGTTCGGACAGGCCCAGCTGCAGCTCGCCATCCACGTCGGCCATGCGCTCGAGCTCGTTGCGGCCATCGGCTTCGGCGACCAGCTGTTCCCAGGCCAGCAGGCCGTCGGCCAGGCGCAGCGCGATGACGCTGCCGTCGTCGTAACCCAGGTAGACGAACTCGCCGCCGGCCACGGGCGTGCCGTTGCCGCGCACGCTCAGGCTGGGCAGGCCGCGGTCGAACACCCACTTGCGGGTGCCGTCGACGGCGTCGAACCCGAAGGTGCGGCCGTCGTTGCTGCGCACCACCACCAGGCCGCCGGCGACCAGGGGCGTGGCGATCACTTCGGAGGTGGCCTGGGCCTTCCAGCGCTCCGCGCCGGTCTCGGCGTCGAAGGCGATCACTTCGCCGTTGCGGCCACCGACCACGACCAGGCCGTTGCCGACGCCGGGGCCGCCGCTCAGGCCGGCCTCGATGGTCTTGCGACGCCAGAACAGCAGGCGGTTGCCGGTCTTGCCGGTCTTCACGGCCTGGGAATCCCAGACCACGTCGCCGCTGTTGGCATCGATGGCCAGCACCTGGCCGTCGTCGTTGGACACGTACAGGCGCTCGCCCTCGATCGCGACCTTCTGGCGCAGGCCCAGCTTCTCGCGGCCATCGCCGAGGTTCAGGGTCCAGGCGCGGTCCACGGCGATCGGGCTGGCGATGTCGGTCAGCTCGGCCGGGTCCAGGGCCTTGGACTTGCTGTCGCCGAACCAGCCCTTGATGGTGCTGCAGCCGGTGGCGGAGACCAGGATCAGGGCGAGGAGCAGGATGCGGAACGACATGCGGTCAGATCTCCGGCTGCGCGGACGAGGAACCGCCCGCGTCGGTGAGTTTCATCTCGACCATCGAGCGCGTGGGCGCACCGACGTCGAGCGAGGCCAAGGCTTTTTCGTAGGCGGCGCGGGCGGCGTCGCGGCGGCCCAGGGCCATTTCGGCGTCGCCGCGGATCTCGGCGGCGACGGCGGCGAAGGTCGGCTCGCCCAGGTCGTCGAGCCGCTTGATCGCGTCTTCCGGTTTGCCGTTGCCGACCAGCAGGCGCGCGGCGCGCAGGCGCGCCAACTCGACCAGGGCCGGATCAAGGTGCTCGCCCGACACCGCGTCGAGGGCCTCGATCGCTTCGTCGTCCTTGCCCGCGGCGTGCAGCACGTCCGCCTGGCGCAGCGCGGCCAGCGCCGGGTACGGGGTGTCGGGATGGTTCTGCCGCAGCGCGGCGGCATGGGCGGCGATCTTGTCGTCCTGCTTGGCTTCGATGGCCTTGTTGAAGGCCGCGTATTCGCCGGCGGCCACCACCAGCGC
Organism: uncultured Arenimonas sp.; assembly: GCA_965650505.1. Taxonomy (GTDB): domain Bacteria; phylum Pseudomonadota; class Gammaproteobacteria; order Xanthomonadales; family Xanthomonadaceae; genus Arenimonas. The sequence continues at coordinate 19,700 of CBFGOZ010000002.1, read as the reverse complement.
CTGGTCCTGCTGCCCCTGCCACCATTGCCAGCCGGCCAGGCCGGCCAGGCCGAGCACGACGCCGCCAATGAGCGAGGAGCCGTTGTTGCGCAGCCAGGTGCGAACGCGTTCGCCCTGTTCGTATTCGTCGATCTGGTCCATTCGATGCTTCTTCGGGCCCGCGCGATGCGCAGGCGGGTGGAGGTGGCGGCGGCGCGCGGTGCCGCCGGATCAGTTGCCGGCGGGAGCGGGTTCGCCGGTGGAGGATACCGCAAAGCGGGCGACGTTCGCGGCGCGGTAAGGCGTCAGGTCGATCGCCGCGCCGGCGAAGCTCACCTCCACCGCTTCGGCGTTGCCGAGCGTGATGCGCGCCACCTGACCGGGGGCGTAACGGCGCTCGCTGCCCGCGGCCACCAGCCCGCGTTCGATCCGCGCACCTTGGGCATCCACGACGTCGACCCAGCTCTCCCCGGCAAAACGCAGCAGGAGCCCGCTGTTCGCGGCGGCGGGCTTCTGGAACGGTGCCATCGACGCCATCACCGGTGCCGGGCCCTCGGCGTCCGCCGCGGCAGCAGCCGGGGGCGCGATGGCTGCGGCCGGCGGCGGCGGAGCCGGTTCCGCCGCCAGGTTCGGCGCTGGAGCGATGGCGGACGGCTCGAGCGTGAGCAGCTCCGCCGGCTGCGCCGCCTGGTAGTGGCGCACGACCAGCACCACCGGCAGCACCAGCACGGCGGTCATCACCAGGTAGACCAGGTTGCGCATCGAGTGGTTAAGCGCATGCCGGACCCGGGAGCTGCCGCCCAGGGTCACCAGCGGCGGCGTCGGCTTCTCCTGCGCGACCTGTTCGGCCAGTGCGGCCGGCAGGCCCACCAGGCGCAGGTAGCTGCCGAGGTAGCTGCGGACGTAGATCGGCGCGCCGAGGCGCTGCCAGTCGTCGCGTTCCATCGCCTCGACGATCGCCACCGGCAGCTTCAGCTGCTGGCCGGCCTGCTCGAGACTGAGTCCCGCCTTCTCGCGGCCCTGCCGCAGGCGAATCCCAATCGGGTCCTGGAACAGGACCTCCTGCGTGCTTTCACTGCTCATGGCTGGCGCGACCCCTCCGTGGCGGGCGGCGTGTAGTTGGGGAACTGTTCGTTGAGGCGGCGACGGTAACGCTCGGCCGCCACCGTGTCGCCGGCGCCCTGCTCGATGCGGACCGCCAGGTCCAGCAGTTCGGCGCTGGGCGCGCCCAGCGATTCACGCCGCTGGAAGAAGGCGCGCGCCGCCATGTAGTCGCCCTGGCGGAATTTCACCTCGGCCAGTTCGGCCAGCAGCAGGGCGTCCTGGGGCGCCAGCTCGACGCCTTGGCGCAGGTATTTCTCCGCGCGGTCCAGGCGGCCGCCCTGCAGCGCGCACTTGCCGGCGTTGAAGTAGGCCTGGTGCTTGGCCTTGTAGAATGGGTCCACCACGGCGCGGCTGAACAGCGCGTCGGACTGCTCGACCTGGCCCTGGCGGCACAGCCAGACGGCGTGCACGTTGAGCACGTGGCCCGCCTCCGGCGCCTGCTTCACCGCCTGCGCGTAGTGCTGGCCGGCGCGGGCATCGTCGCCGAGCTTCTCGCGGATCAGGCCCATCACGATCTGCACGTCGGGCGAATCCGGGTCGCTGCGCAGGGCGCGGTTGGCGCGGTCCATCGCGTAGTCGAGCTTTCCGGCGTTCATGTAATTGTGCGCCAGGTTGAGGTTGGCCAGGCCCTTGTTGCTCATCGTGGTGTGGGTGCCGCCGGCGTTGCCGGGCGCCTGGGGCTTGCCGCCGCCCGCCGTGGAGGCACAGCCGGCCAGCGCCAGCAGAGCGACGAAGGCGAAAAGACGCACGGGCTCACGCCGCATCGGAAACTCCCTGTTGTTCGAGCTTGCGCTTGAATTCGGACTGCCGGCGGGTGCGGTCCATCACCTGCCCCTTGAGCTGGCCGCAGGCGGCGTCGATGTCGTCGCCGCGGGTGCGCCGCACCATGGTCAGCACGCCGGCGTCGAGCAGGATCTTCTGGAAGGCGCGGATCTCGGTCTCGCCGCTGCGCTCGAAGCGGGTGCCGGGGAACGGGTTGAACGGGATCAGGTTGACCTTGCCGGCCTCGGAATACTGCAGCTGGTTGCTGAACTGCTTCATCAGCCGCGCCAGCTGGCGGGCGATTTCCGGAGTGTCGTTCACGCCCTTCATCAGCGTGTATTCGAAGGTGATGGACTCGCCCTTCCTGCGGCGCTGCAGGTAGCGCACGCAGGCGGCCATCAGTTCGGCGATCGGATACTTCTTGTTGAGCGGCACCAGTTGGGTGCGCAGCTCGTCGTTCGGCGCGTGCAGCGAAACGGCCAGCGACACGTCGCTCTCTTCGCCCAGGCGGTCGATCATCGGCACCAGGCCGGCGGTGGACAGCGTGACGCGCTTGTTGGCCAGACCGAAGCCCAGGTCGTCGCGCATCAGGTTCATCGCGCGCACGACGTTGTCGAAGTTCAGCAGCGGCTCGCCCATGCCCATCATCACCACGTTGGTGAGCTTGCGGTGCAGGTGCGTCTTGTTGCCCAGGTGCTTCGAGGCCACCCACACCTGGCCGATGATCTCGGCGGTGCTGAGGTTGCGGTTGAAACCCTGGGTGGCGGTGGAGCAGAACTGGCAGTTCAGGCCGCAGCCGACCTGGCTGGACACACAAAGCGTGCCGCGGCCCTTGTCGGGGATGAACACGGTCTCGATGGCGTTGCCAGAGTCCATGCCCAGCAGCCACTTGTGGGTGCCGTCGGCCGAGGGCTTGTCGAACTGCACCTGCGGCGGACGGACTTCGGCGTGGGCCTCGAGCTTGGCCCGCAGCGCCTTGCCCACGTCGGTCATCTGGGAAAAGTCGGTGACGTGCTGGTGGTAGATCCACTTCATCACCTGGTGGGCGCGGAAGCGCTTCTCGCCGAGCGTCTCGGCGAAGAAGCGCTCCATGCCCTCGCGATCGAGGTCGAGCAGGTTCACCCGCGCCGGCGCCACCGGCGTTGAGTCCGCCGGGTTCACCAGCAGCGGGATGGACTTGTCCGGGTTCTCGTTCACGACGTCATCCGCTCAGCGCGGGCACAGCTCGGTGGCGGCGAAGAAGTACGCGGTCTCGATCGCGGCGTTCTCGAGGCTGTCGGAACCGTGCACGGCATTGGCGTCGATCGACTGCGCGAAGTCGGCGCGGATCGTGCCCGGCGCGGCTTCCTTCGGGTTGGTGGCGCCCATCAGGTCGCGGTTCTTCTGCACCGCGTTCTCACCCTCCAGGACCTGGATCATCACCGGGCCCGAGATCATGAACTCGACCAGCGCGTTGAAGAACGGGCGCTCGCGGTGCACGGCGTAGAAGCCTTCGGCCTCCTTGCGGGACAGGTGCTTCATCTTGGCGGCGACGACCTTCAGGCCGGCCTTTTCGAAGCGGGCGTAGATCTCGCCGATGACGTTCTTGGCGACCGCGTCGGGCTTGATGATGGAAATGGTGCGCTCCAGCGCCATGGTCTAACTCCGTGGTTTAGGGGTTTCGGAAGCCGGTAAATCTAGCACAAAACCCCGCACGAACGAGGGTTTAGCGCATTTCCCTGAATATTTCCAGCAGCATGGCGCGCCGGCCTCCGGGAGGCCCGGCGGCGATCCCCGTTCCGTCAGCCGTTTGAATTGGCCATTTGACGGCGGGGCCGGCGGGAGTACACTCGCCAACACCCGTTTGAATCGAACGCTGGCAGGCCATGACCACGACCCACTTCAACACCAAGGAACGCATCCTCGGCGCGGCCGAGGAGCTCTTCGCCCAGCACGGGTTCGCCGGCACCTCATTGCGCCAGGTGACCAGCCGGGCCGACGTCAACATCGCCGCGGTCAACTACCACTTCGGCAGCAAGGAGAACCTGGTCAACGAGGTCTTCCGCCGCCGCATGGACGAGATGAGCGAGCGCCGCCTGGCCCAGCTGCGCCAGGCCCAGGAACAGCGGCCGGGCGACCTGGAGGCCATCCTGGCCGCCTTCATCGAACCGCCCCTGGCCCTGACCATCGACCGCCACGGCGGTTCGGCCTTCGTCCGGGTCCTGGCCCGGGCCTTCGCCGAGAAGAACGATCGCCTGCGCAAGTTCCTGTCCGACAACTACGGCCACGTGCTGCGCGAGTTCGCCAAGGCCATCGGCGCCGCCCTGCCCGGCCTGTCCAAGGAGGACCTGGTCTGGCGCCTGGACTTCACCGCCGGCGCGCTCACCTATGCCATGGCCGACTTCGGACTGATCAAGCGCCCGGCCGGCGTGTCCGAGAAGGCCCACTGCGAGAAGGCCGCCCAGGCCCTGATCCGTTTCGCCGCCGCCGGCCTGCGCGCCGCCGGCTGACCCTCATCCCTCCTCCCACGGAGCTTTTCCCATGCCGCAACTCCGCATCCGCAAGGTGGCCGTGCTCGGCGCCGGCGTGATGGGCGCGCAGATCGCCGCCCATCTCGTCAACGCCGACGTCGACACCGTCCTGTTCGACCTTCCCGCCAAGGAAGGCCCGCCCAACGGCATCGTCGACAAGGCCATCGCCAACCTCGGCAAACTCTCGCCGGCGCCCTTCGCCAGCAAGTCCAAGGCCGCGGCCATCACCCCGGCCAACTACGACCAGCACCTGGACCTGCTCAAGGACTGCGACCTGATCATCGAGGCCATCGCCGAGCGCATGGACTGGAAGAAGGCCCTGTACGACCGCATCGAAGCCTACGTGGCCCCGCATGCGATCCTGGCTTCCAACACTTCTGGCTTGTCAATCAATGGCTTGGCGGAAGTTCTTCCGGAATCGCTTCACCACCGGTTCTGCGGCGTGCACTTCTTCAACCCGCCGCGCTACATGCACCTCGCAGAGCTGATACCTTGCGTTAAGACTGACCGGGAAGTGCTTGAAGGGCTTGAGACTTTCCTCGTCACCACCCTGGGCAAGGGGGTCGTGTACGCCAAGGACACGCCGAACTTCATCGGCAACCGCATTGGCGTGTTCTCGATCCTCTCCACCCTGCACCACACCGCCCAGTTCGGTCTCGGCTTCGACGAGGTCGACGCCCTGACCGGCCCGCTGCTGGGTCGGCCGAAGTCGGCCACCTACCGCACCTCGGACGTGGTCGGCCTCGACACCATGGCCCACGTCATCAAGACCATGGCCGACACCCTGCCCGACGATCCCTGGCACAAGTACTTCAAGGCGCCGGACTGGCTGCAGGCGCTGATCGCCAAGGGCGCCCTGGGCCAGAAGACCGGCGCCGGCATCTTCATGAAGAAGGGCAAGGACATCGTGGTCCTGGATCTCAAGGCCCAGGACTACCGTCCCGCCAGCGGTGAAGCCGCGCCCGAGGTGGTCGCGATCCTGAAGAACAAGAACCCGGCCGAGAAGTTCGCCCAGCTGCGCGCCAGCCAGCACCCGCAGGCGCAGTTCCTGTGGTCGCTGTTCCGCGACCTGTTCCATTACAGCGCCTTCCACCTGGCCTCGATCGCCGACACCGCCCGCGACGTCGACCTGGCCATCCGCTGGGGCTACGGCTGGAGCCTTGGCCCGTTCGAGACCTGGCAGGCCGCCGGCTGGAAGCAGGTGGCCGAATGGATCGCCGAGGACATCGTGGCCGGCAAGGCCATGTCCAGCGCGCCGCTGCCGGACTGGGTGTTCGACGGCCGCGAGGCCGTGCACGCCGCCGAGGGCAGCTTCAGCCCGGCGCGCAACGACAAGCTGCCGCGCTCGAACCTGGCGGTCTACAACCGCCAGCGTTTCCCGGACCCGGTGCTGGGTGAGCGCGCCGCCCCCGGCGACACCGTGTTCGAGACCGACGCGGTGCGCATGTGGCACGACGGCGACGGCATCGCGGTGCTGAGCTTCAAGACCAAGATGAACACCGTCGGCGACGGCGTGCTGGCCGGCGTGCAGCAGGCCATCGACGTGGCCGAGAAGGACTTCCGCGGGCTGGTGATCTGGCAGCCGAAGGAGCCGTTCTCGGCGGGTGCCGACCTGTCCGGCGCCATGGCCTCGCTGCAGGCCGGCAAGCTCGCCGAGTTCGAGGCGATGGTGGCCACCTTCCAGGCCACCAGCCAGCGCATCAAGTACGCCCTGGTGCCCGTGGTCGCCGCGGTGCGCGGCCTGGCCCTGGGCGGCGGCTGCGAGTTCCAGATGCATTCGGCCCGCACCGTGTTCGGCCTGGAGAGCTACATCGGCCTGGTCGAGGCCGGCGTCGGCCTGCTGCCGGCAGGTGGTGGCCTGAAGGAGATCGCGGTCCGCGCTTCCGCCGCGGCCGGCCCGGGCGGCGACGTGTTCGCTGCGCTCAAGCCCTATTTCGAGACGATCGCGATGGGCAAGGTCTCGGCGTCCGCGCTCGAGGCCAAGGAGATGAAGCTGGCCCGCGACAGTGACGTCGTGGTGTTCAACCCGTACGAGCTGCTGCACGTGGCCAAGGCCCAGGCCCTGGCGCTGGCCGAGTCGGGCTACCGCCCGCCCCTGCCCGCCCGCCAGGTACAGGTGGCCGGCGACGTCGGCATCGCCACTTTCCGCATGATGCTGGAGAACATGTTCGAGGGCCGCTTCATCTCCGAACACGACTACGAAGTCAGCAAGCGCATCGCCACCGTGCTGTGCGGCGGCGAAGTGGACCGCGGCGCGATCGTGGACGAGGAGTGGCTGCTCAAGCTCGAGCGCGAACACTTCGTCGCCCTGGCCCAGATGCCCAAGACCCAGGAACGCATCGCCTACATGCTCAAGAACGGCAAGCCGCTCCGCAACTGACCGGCGCCCAAGGAAAAGACCATGACCAAGCAGATCCAGGACGCCTACATCGTCGCCGCCACCCGCACCCCGGTGGGCAAGGCCCCGCGCGGCGTCTTCCGCAACACCCGTCCCGACGAGATGCTCGCGCACGTGCTGCGCGAGGTCGTCGCCCAGGTTCCGGGCATCGACCCGACCCGCATCGACGACGCCATCATCGGCTGCGCCATGCCCGAGGGCGAACAAGGCATGAACGTCGCGCGCATCGGCCTGCTGCTGGCCGGCCTGCCGAACGTGATCGCCGCCCAGACCATCAACCGCTTCTGCTCCTCCGGCCTGCAGGCCGTGGCCATGGCGGCCGACCAGATCCGCCTGGGCAATGCCGACCTGATGCTGGCCGGCGGCACCGAGTCCATGTCCATGGTGCCGATGATGGGCAACAAGGTGGCCATGAGCCCGAAGGTATTCCAGGACGACAACGTCGCCATCGCCTACGGCATGGGCATCACCGCCGAGAAGGTCGCCGAGGAGTGGAAGATCAGCCGCGAGGACCAGGACGCCTTTGCGGTCGCGTCGCACCAGAAGGCGCTGGCCGCGCAGGCTGCCGGCGAGTTCAAGCGGGAAATCTCGCCCTACCGGGTGATTTCGCGCCAGCCGGTGCTCGGCGGCAACACGGTCAAGCTGCGCGAGCTGCTGGTCGAGGCCGACGAAGGCCCGCGCGCCGACACCAGCCTCGAAGGCCTGGCCAAACTGCGCCCGGTGTTCCGCAACGGCGGCAGCGTCACCGCCGGCACCTCGTCGCAGATGTCCGACGGCGCCGCCGCGGTGATGCTGGCCTCGGAAAAGGCGATCAAGGAATACGGCCTGACCCCGCTCGCCCGTTTCGTCGGCTTCTCGGTGGCCGGCGTGCGCCCGGAAGTGATGGGCATCGGTCCGATCGCCGCGATCCCGAAGGTGCTCAGGCAGGCCGGTCTGAGCCAGGACCAGATCGACTGGATCGAGCTCAACGAAGCCTTCGCGGCCCAGGCCCTCGCGGTCATCCGCACCTGCGGCCTGGATCCGGCCAAGGTGAACCCGCTGGGCGGCGCCATCGCCCTGGGGCACCCGCTCGGCGCCACCGGCGCGATCCGCACTGCCACCATCGTGCACGGCATGCAGCGCCGCAAGGCCAAATACGGCATGGTCACGATGTGCATCGGCACCGGCATGGGCGCGGCGGGCATTTTCGAATCGCTCTGACGAACGCGCCGGAAACAAAAAACGGGCCCCTCGGGGCCCGTTTTTTTCTGCGCGGCTGGCGCGCAGCCGGTCTAGGCCATGCGGGTGCCGTCCGGCACCGGGCGCTCGAGGGTGGTGATCACCACGCCCTCGTCGGTCGGAAATCCGGTCAGCAGGAACTCCGAACGAAACGGCCCGACCTGCTTGGGCGGGAAGTTCAGCACGCCGACGACCTGCCGGCCGACCAGGTCGCCCGCGGCATAGAGTGCCTTCACCTGGGCGCTGGTCTTGCGCACGCCGTGGGGGCCGAAATCCACCCAGAGCTTCCAGGCGGGCTTGCGCGCCTCGGGGAACGCCTCGACCCGCAGCACCGTGCCGGCGCACAGCAGCACCTTCTCGAAGTCGGACCAGCTGATCTGGCCGGGGGAGACATCCTCCGCACTCATGCCATCCACCGCTCCCTTCTGTCCTTCCAGGCGTCCCTGGCCTGGTACCACCAGTAGCTGAGCTGGGCGCCCAGGAAACCCGCCGGCTTCATCGCCGACACCAGGCCGTATTCGCCGAACCCGCGCCAACCCGCATCGCCTTCGGCGATGGCGGCCGCCAGCACCTCGCCCGCCAGCGTGGTCGGTGCCACGCCGTGGCCACCAAAAGCCTGGGCCAGCCACAGGCCGTCCTCCACCCGGCCGATCTGCGGCATCTGGTGCCGGGCGTAACTCATCAGTCCCGACCAGGCGTGCTCGATGCGGATGCCATGCAGCTGCGGGTACACCTTCACCAGGTCGCGGAGCAGCAGCCGCTTCACCGCCTCCGGCGACCGGTCGCGGATCGAGATGCGGCCTCCCCAGAGGATCCGGGTGTCCGGCAAGGGGCGGTAGTAGTCGAAGGCGAAGCGGCTGTCGTAGATCGCCGCGCGGGTTCGGATGACCTCGTCCAGCCGGGAGCCCAGCGGTTCGGTGACCATCACGTAGGTGGCGATCGGCAGCACGCCGGCGTCGACGTCGCGCCGCAGCCCCGCCAGGTAGCCGCCGCAGGCCAGCACCACCTGGGCGGCGCGAACCTCCGCTTGCGGCGTGCGCACGCGCCAGCCGGCGCCATCGCGGTCCAGTGCTATCGCCGGCGAGTGCTCGTGCACGGCGACGCCCAGGCCGGCCGCCACGGTGGCCAGGCCGCGCGCGTAGTCCAGGGGATTGAAGTGCAGCGCATTGCGCTCGAACAGGCCGTCGCCGTAGCGGCGGGTACGGAGCTGTTCCGCCAGTTCGGCGGCCGGCACCCAGTCCCATTGCACGCCGAAGTGTTCCGCCAGCAGCTGCTGCCGTGCCCGCAGCGGCGCCGGGTCGCGGAACCAGTTCGCCCACAGCACCCCGGCATCGGTGTGCTGGCAGTCGAGCTGGTGGTCGCTGATGCGCCGGCGGATCAGCGCGACCGCGTCCTGGGTGCCCTGGTACAGCGCGCGCGCGCGTGCCGGACCCAGGTCGGCCAGCAGCGCATCCTCGCCGCGGGAGAAACCGCCGAACACGAACCCGCCGTTGCGGCCGGAAGCACCGTGCGCGATGGTGTCCGCATCCAGCAGCACCACGTCGCGCACGCCGCGTTCGGCCAGTCCCAGCGCGGTGTTGAGGCCGGCGAAGCCGCCACCGACCACGCAGACCGCCGCCTCCCTGCGAGCGGACAGGGGCGGGAAGCCGGTCTTTGAATGTGCCGACGCGCGGTAGTAAGTGGGGGCATCCATGGCCGTCATCGTTGTCGCCCAGCGTCTAGGATGTCAGCAACTCCCCTCGGCAGGAAAGCATGGACTTCAGGCAGGAACGCAAGGACCTGGCGCTGCGGCGGCGCCTTCGGCGCACGCTGGGATTGACCGTGGTGATCGGCCTGGCCGCACTGGTGGCCTACGAACTCTGGCTGCGCCGGGTCGAAGCGCAGGGCGCCTATGATCCGCGCGCGGCGCTGCGGGCGCTGGGCATGGCCTCGACCCTCGTCCAGGCCGCCCTGGCCCTGGTGGCGGCCCTGGTGTCGCGCAGCCTGCTCGACATCGCACGCCAGATACGCGGACAGGGGCAGTGGCCGCCGGCCGGGTTGGAGCTGCCGGGCGCAGCGCCCGTGCGCCACGGCGCCGACGCGGCGCGGATCGCACGCAACTTCCGGATGGCCGGCATCCTGTCGATCGTGCTGGCGACGCTGCTCGTGTTCGCCATCGCCTGGCGCTGGCTGTCCTGAGCCCTCCTCCGTCGGCTCAGGTCGCCGGTGCGGCAAGCGCCGATGGCGCCGCCGCGTCTTCGGGCGCGTAGTCCGGCACCGCGCGCCGCATCAGCGCCACCAGCTCCGGCTCGGCATCCGCACGCTGCAGCAGCGCATGCAGCTCGGCAAGCAGCTGCCGGATCTCCTCCGCCTTCACCGCGCGCAGCTCGGCCTGCAGGATCCGCGGGTGCCGGGTGCGCTGGTAGCGCTCCTGCGGATGGAACAGGATCTCGTGCAGCTTCTCGCCCGGGCGCAGGCCGATGTAGCTGACCTCGATGTCGATCCCGGGTCGCTTGCCGCTGAGTCGGATCATCTGCTCGGCCAGTTCCCGGATCGCGACCGGGCGACCCATGTCCAGTGCGTAGACCGCGCAGCGGTCGTTGACCAGGTTCACCGAGTGCAGGATCAGCTGGCAGGCCTCGGGAATGGTCATGAAGTAGCGCGTCACCTCCGGATGGGTGACCGTGACCGGTCCGCCTTCGGAAATCTGGCGGCGGAACAGCGGCACCACGCTGCCGGCCGAGTCGAGCACGTTGCCGAAGCGGACCACCGCCAGCCGCACCGGGCTGTCGGCCAGCTCGGCCTGGCAGGCGATCTCGGCGAAGCGCTTGCTGGCGCCCAGCACGTTGACCGGGCAGATGGCCTTGTCGGTCGAGATCAGCAGGAAGTTGGATACGTTCGCCTCGCGGCAGGCGCGGGCCAGGGTGATGGTGGCGGCGACGTTGTTGCGCAGCGCCTCGCGCACCTGCGCCTCCAGCATCGGCACCTGTTTGCAGGCCGCGGCGTGGAAGACGAAGTCGATGCCGCCGGCCAGCGCGATCCGGCAGGCGGTCGGGTCGCCGCAGTCGGCCAGCATGGCCTGCACCGTCACGCGCGGGTGGTCGCGCTTGAGTTCACCCAGGATCTGGTCCAGCGGCAGCTCCGCGCGTTCGAACAGCAGCACCGAGGCCGCGCCCGCCGCGGCGCACTGCCGCGCCAGCTCGGACCCGATCGAGCCGCCGGCGCCGGTGACCAGCACGCGTCGGCCCGTCACCGAACCGAAGGCGGCATCGAATTCCACCGGTTTGCGGCCGAGCAGGTCCTCGATCCGGACCTCGCTCAGTTCCAGCCGCTGGGGTTTCCCGGAGAGCATGTCGGACAGGCGCGGCACGGTGCGGAACGGCACCCCGGTTTCGTCGCACAGCGACACCACGCGCTGCATCTCGGCCGCGTTGGCCGACGGCATCGCGATCACCAGCAGCTTGGGCGCGGTCTCCTGGGCGATGTAGGGCAGCTCGTCCAGCGTGCCCAGCACCGGCACGCCCTGGACCTTGGCCCCCTTCAGCGCCGGCTGGTCGTCGAGCAGGCCCACCGGCTGGTAGCGGCCGTCGCTGCGCAGATCGCGCAGCAGCGTTTCGGCAGTGCGGCCAGCGCCCAGGACCAGCACGCGCACGGCATCCTGTCGGTGGGCGGACTGCCGGTAATCCTTCCACATCCGATAAAGCAGACGCGGCGTACCCAGCGCCACCGCGATCGCGACCGGATACGGGAACAGCACGCGCCTCGGCACCTCGTCCAGCATGCCGATCAGGAAGAGCGCGGCGACGATCAGCAGCACGCCGATCAACGCGCCGCGGACCAGGTTGCCCAGGTCCGGCAGGCTGGCGAAGCGCCAGAGCCCGCGGTAAAGCCCGACCAGGCGCAGGACGATGCCCTGGACGCCGATCACGACCACCAGTTCGGTGACCAGCGAGGGCGGCGGCGGTGCGCCGGCGACACTGGCCAGCCAACGCAGTCCAACCCAGACCAGGCCGATCATCACCAGGTCGTGCAATACGATCAGCAGGCGCGGAATCACCAGCGATGCGCCGAGGGTGGACTTCATCCAGCAGACTCCATGACGTTCCCGGGGCGGCGCCAGGCGCGGCCCGCCCAAAAATAGACCACCGCGCCCAGCACCAGCCAGGCCAGCCCGACGATCCCCGGCCCGGCGCCTGCGGCGGACTGCAGCGGGTACGCCAGGCCCAGGGCCAGGCCGGTCCAGGCGAAATAGACCGCGCAGACGCCGGCATGGCTCCAGCCATGGGCCACCGCGCGCTGGTAGAGGTGTTCGCGATGCGCATGCCAGAACTTCTGCCGGCGCCACAGGCGCCCCAGCAGCGTCAGGCCGGCGTCGAGCAGCATCGCCGACGGCAGCATCAGCAGCGGCCAGGCGTCCACCTCGTGGCGGGAAAGCGCCCACAGCGAAAGCGCCGCGACCGCGTAGCCAAGCGCATGGCTGCCGACGTCCCCCAGGAACAGCCGCGCCCGGGGGAGGTTGTGCGGCAGGAAGCCCAGGCAGGCCGCCGCCAGCACCAGGCCCAGCCAGCCGACCGGGCTCGCCACGCCGGCGAGCACCGCCAGCCCGATCCCGACCAGAAGCGCCTGGCTCGCCGCCAGGCCGTTGCTGCCGTCCATGAAATTCCAGAAGTTCACGAACATCAGCACGATTCCCACCGCTGCGATGAAGCCGCCGGCCGTGCCCAGCACCTCAGGGGCCAGGGGCCAGGCCCAGGCCACCGGCAAGGCGCCCACCGCCTGCAGCAGGAGTTTCGGCAGCGCCCGCAGGTCGCGCAGGTCGTCGACCAGGCCGGCGCCGGCCGTCACGGCCAGACCCAGGCAGAACATCGCGCCGCCCTGCCCGCTCCAGGCCCCCGCGGCGAGCAACACCGCCGCGATGGCGATGCCGCCGCCCCGTGGCGTGGGCTGCTGGTGCAGCCGGCGCGGCCCCGGCGCATCCACCAGTTGCCGGCCCAGGGCGAAGCGACGCCAGGCGGCCGCCACCAACCAGGCCGCGGTAGCCGCCACAAGCACCAGCAGCCAAGCCGGCAACGCGGGCACCGGGTTCATTCGTTCACCGCGCCATGCACCGGCTTGATGCTGCCCCAGGACTTGCAGCCCGGGCACTGCCAGTGATGGGCGCGGGCGCCGAAACCACAGCGCTGGCAGCGGTAGCCCGGCGTGCGCACGACCAGCTGGTCGGTGATCTGCTTGAGCGTCTTTAGGGTGGCGTCGGGTTCGGCCCCGCCCTCCTTCAGGCTCAGGTCGATGAAGGCGGCCTCGCCCCGCACCGACGGCCGCTGCTGCAGCTGCGCCGACAGGAAGGTCCGTGCCGCCTGGCCGCCCTGCTCCTGTTCGATGATGCGCGTCAGCGCCAGCACCGGCGAGACGCCGGGGTAGTGTTCGATCATCTCGAGCAGGAAGCCGCGCGCGCGGGCGTTCTCGCCGCGGCGCTCGTAGCAGCGCAGCAGCGGATCGAGGATCTCGGGCAGGAACTCGATGTCCTGGCGCGCGACCCGCTCGAAGGCGCGGATGGCGGCGGCATCGTTGCCGCTGCTGAGCTCGATCTGGCCCTCGGCCAGGCCGGCACGCACCGAGTGGCTGTCGGCGGCGTAGGCCTCGGCGATGTGGTGGCGCGCTTCGTCCAGCTTGCCGGCCAGGCGCGCCTTCTCGGCCAGCTCGCAATGGAACTGCGCGACCAGCTTGCCCATCGGTTCGCCGCTGGCGGTCTCGAACTGGCGCGCGTGTTCGATCGCCTTGCCCCAGTCGCGTTCGGCCTGGTAGATCGATATCAGGTGCCTGAGCGCCTGCGGCGCCAGCACGCCCATGCGCACCAGGTCGGTGAACAGGGTTTCGGCGCGGTCGAGCAGGCCGGCGCGCATGTAGTCCTCGCCCAGCGCCAGCACGGCGCGGGTCTTCTGTTCGTCGTTGAGGCCGTCGCGCGCGACCAGGCTCTGATGGAGGCGGATGGCGCGGTCGACCTCGCCGCGGCGGCGGAACAGGTGGCCGAGCGCGAACTGGGTCTCCACGGTGTCCTTATCGACCGCCGCAATCTGCAGGAAGACCTCGATGGCCTTGTCCTGCTGCTCGTTGAGCAGGTAGTTCAGGCCGCGGAAATAGGTGTTGGACAGGCGCGACACCCGCGCCCCGCCCTTGCGTTCGCCGCCACGGCGCCCGGCCAGCCAGCCGCCGCCGGCCGCGACGGGCAGCAGCAGGAACAGCCAGGCCAGTTCATTCATGGGGTTCGGCGCCCCTGGGCTCGACCAGGCCCTGGCCACGCCTGAGGCGATGCTGCAGCGGCCAGATCACGCTGGCGGTCAGCACCAGGCCGGCCAGCAGCGCGCCGGCCAGCACGGCCAGCAGCAGGCTGAAGCCGAGGCTGAAGGCCTCCAGGGTGACGAAGCCGAGGTCGATGCTCACCGGTTCACGGTTCAGCGCGCCGAACAGCACGCCCAGCGCGATGAACAGCACGGCGAGTAGGGCTTTGATCAGACGCATCCGCGGAGATCCAGATACCGGGTCGCGGCAAGCTTAGCCCATGGCGGGCCCGAAGCTCAGCCTTCCGGCGTGGCCAGGCTGGCGTTGACGCGGTCGCGCAGTTCCTTGCCGGGCTTGAAGTGCGGGACGTACTTGCCGGGCAGGGCCACGGAGTCGCCGGTCTTGGGATTGCGGCCCAGGCGCGGCGGACGGAAATGCAGGGAGAAACTGCCGAAGCCGCGGATCTCGATGCGCTCGCCCTGGGTCAGCGCGCCGCTCATCATCTCGAGCAGGGTCTTGACGGCCAGGTCGACGTCGTCGGCCTTCAGGTGGGCCTGGCGACGCGACAACACCTCGATCAGTTCGGACTTGGTCATTCCGGGCAGTCCCTCGGAGTTCTTGAAGGGTGGCGGCGCGGCCCGGGGTTCACCCGGGCCACGCGGCCGGTAGTGCGCTTACTCGCCCTTGTTCAGCTGCTCGCGCAGCAGGGCGCCCAGCTTGGTGGTGCCGGAGGACGCGTCGAAGGACTTGTTGACCTCCGCCAGGTTCTCCTGCAGCTCGGCCTCGTCCTTGGCGCGGATCGAGAGCTGCATGACGCGGCCCTTGCGGTCCATGCCGGTGAACTTGGCTTCGACCTTGTCGCCGACCTTGAGGTACTGCGTCGCGTCCTCGACCCGCTCCTTGGCGATGTCGTTGGCGCGGATGTAGCCCTCGATGCCGCCGTCGAGCTCGATGGTGGCGCCCTTGGCGTCCACTTCCTTCACGGTGCCGGTGACGATGGTGCCCTTCTGGGTGGTGGCCATGTACTGGCCGACCGGATCCTGCTCGAGCTGCTTGACGCCGAGCGAGATGCGCTCGCGCTCCGGGTCCACGGCCAGCACGACGGCTTCCAGGGTGTCGCCCTTCTTGAAGTTGCGGACCACGTCTTCGCCGGTGGTGTTCCAGGAGATGTCGGACAGGTGCACCAGGCCGTCGATGCCGCCGTCCAGGCCGATGAAGATGCCGAAGTCGGTGATCGACTTGATCTGGCCGGACACCTTGTCGTTCTTCTTGTGGGTGGCCGCGAAGGTCTCCCACGGGTTGGCGGCGACCTGCTTCATGCCCAGCGAGATGCGGCGACGCTCTTCGTCCACGTCCAGCACCATCACTTCGACCTCGTCACCGACCTGCACGACCTTGGACGGGTTGACGTTCTTGTTGGTCCAGTCCATCTCGGACACGTGCACCAGGCCTTCGACGCCCGGCTCGATCTCGACGAACGCGCCGTAATCGGTGACGTTGGAGACCTTGCCGAACAGGCGCGAGCCGGTCGGGTAGCGGCGGGCGATGTTGTCCCACGGATCGTCGCCCAGCTGCTTCAGGCCCAGCGAGACGCGGTTGCGCTCGCGGTCGAACTTCAGCACGCGCACGTCGAGCTCTTCGCCCACGTTCACGACTTCGGACGGGTGGCGCACGCGCTTCCAGGCCATGTCGGTGATGTGCAGCAGGCCGTCGATGCCGCCCAGGTCCACGAACGCGCCGTAGTCGGTGAGGTTCTTGACCACGCCCTTGATGACGGCGCCTTCCTGCAGGCGCTCCATCAGCTGCTCGCGCTCGACGCTCGACTCGGACTCGACCACCGCGCGGCGGGAGACGACGACGTTGTTGCGCTTGCGGTCGAGCTTGATGATCTTGAACTCGAGTTCCTTGCCCTCGAGGTAGCCCGGGTCGCGGACCGGACGCACGTCGACCAGCGAACCCGGCAGGAACGCGCGGACGTCGCGGATGTCGACGGTGAAGCCGCCCTTGACCTTGCCGCTGATGCGGCCGGTGACGATCTCGCCGGCTTCCATGGAAGCCTCGAGTTCGTCCCACACCATGGCGCGCTTGGCCTTCTCGCGCGACAGCACGGTCTCGCCGAAGCCGTTCTCGAGGTATTCGAGGGCGACCTTGACGGTGTCGCCGACGGCGACTTCGAGCTCGCCGGCTTCGTTACGGAACTGTTCGATCGGGATGATGCCCTCCGACTTCAGGCCGGCGTTGATCACGACGACGTCGGAACGCACCTCGACCACGGTGCCGGAGACGATCGCGCCCGGCTTGAGCTTGTTGAGCGCGGTCTGGCTCTGTTCGAACAGTTCAGCGAAAGATTCAGTCATTGTTGGAGTCTCGGTTGGACACACGGGACGCAGCTCGGCTGCGGCCCACCTGTAGGCGCTTGCGCGCGTGGAATGGAAATTCCGCGCCATCGTGGCGCGGGACCGGATTCCTGCTTCAGAAGCCGCGCCCGTTCGGGGCGGGATGCTCCGGGATGGGATTACGCCTGGCGGGGCGGACGGAGTTTTTCCGGCAGCACCGCCAGCACGCGCTCGATCACCTCGGTGATGGGCGTACCGGTGGAGTCCACGATCACCGCGTCTTCGGCGGGTTTCAGGGGCGCCACGGCACGTCCGGCATCGCGCTCGTCGCGAGCGGCGATTTCGTGCAGCAGGCCGGCAAGATTAACCGAAACCCCTTTTTCCTTCAACTGCTTATAGCGCCTTTGCGCCCTTTCCTCGGCGCTGGCGGTCAGGAAGACCTTGTAGGCGGCGTCCGGGAAGATGACCGTGCCCATGTCCCGGCCGTCCGCGACCAGGCCCGGGGAGCGCCGGAAACGGTGCTGCAGGTCGACCAGGGCGGCCCGGACCGGGGGGTGGGCGGCGATGGCCGAGGCCGCCGCGCCGGCGGTTTCGGTCCGCAGCTGGCGGGTGGCGTCCTTGCCGTTCACGATCACGTGCGGTTCCCCGGCCCCCTGGGTCTCGAACCGGATTTCGGTCCGGGCGGCGCACTGGGCCACCGCTTCCGGGTCGCTCAGGTCGATCGACTCCCAGGCGGCGGCCAGGCCGACGGCGCGGTAGAGGGCGCCGGAGTCGAGGTAGTGCCAGCCCAGGCGTTCGGCGACCGCCCGGCTGATGGTGCCCTTGCCGGAGCCGGAGGGGCCATCGATGGTCAGGACGGGGATTCGGGACATGGGCGGGGATTCTAGACGATGCGTCAGGCCGGCCGCAGGCCGAAGCCGGCGGACCGGGCCAGTTCGATGAAGCCGGGAAAGGAGGTGGCGACGTTGGCGCAGTCGCCGATGCGGACCTCGCCATCGGCGCGCTGGGCGGCGATGGCGAGGCTCATCGCGATCCGGTGGTCGCCGTGGCTGTCGGCCTCGCCGCCGCGCAGGCGGCCGCCGTCGATCACCGCGCCGTCGGGGGTTTCCTCGATCCGGCCGCCGAGGGAACGCAGGCCGGCCGCCATCACCGTGATCCGGTCGGACTCCTTGACCCGCAGCTCGGCCGCGCCGCGGACCACGGTGCGCCCCTCGGCCAGGGCCGCGGCGGCAAACAGGGCCGGGAATTCGTCGATCATGTCCGGCACCAGGGCCTCGGGAACGGCGACGCCGCGCAGCGGGGCGTGGCGCACGCGCAGGTCGGCCACCGGTTCGCCGCCCTGCTCGCCCGGGTTCTCCTCGAGGATGTCGGCGCCCATCAGGCGCAGCGCGGCCAGCAGGCCGGTACGACGCGGGTTCATGCCGACCCGGCGCAGCCGCAGGTCGGAGCCGGGGATCACCGAGGCCGCGACCAGGAAAAACGCCGCCGATGAAAAGTCGGCCGGCACGTCCACGTCCACCGCCCGCAGCCGGTGGCCGCCCGTGAGCCGCGCCCAGCCGGGCCCGAACTCGATGGGCCAGCCGAAGGCCGCGAGCATGCGTTCGGTGTAGTCGCGGGTGGGATGCGGTTCCCGCACCCGGGTCTCGCCCCGCGCATAAAGCCCGGCCAGCAGGACCGCGGACTTGACCTGGGCGCTGGCTATGGGTGTTTCAAAATCAATACCTTGGAGTTCATTGTTGCCGTGGATCCTCAAGGGCGGAAGACCGCCTTCCCGGGCATCGATGCGGGCGCCCATGCGCCGCAGCGGATCGATCACCCGGCCCATCGGCCGCTTCGACAGCGAGGCATCGCCCACCAGCTCGGTGTCAAACCCCTGGCCGGCCAGCAGCCCGGCCAGCAGGCGCATCCCGGTGCCGGCGTTGCCGCAGTCCAGCGGTCCCGACGCCGGTTTCAGGCCATGCAGCCCGACGCCGTGCACGATCCGCTCGGCGCCCTCGGCCTCGATCACCACGCCCAGCCGCTGGAAGATCGCCGCGGTTGCCCGCGTGTCCTCGCCCTCCAGGAAACCGGTGATGCGGCTGCGTCCCTCGGCCAGCGCGGCCAGCATGATGGCCCGGTGCGAGACCGACTTGTCGCCCGGCACGTCCACGTCGCCGCGCAGCGGCGCGCCGGGTCCGGCCAGCCAGTCCAGGCGCAGGCCGCTCACGCCAGCACCTCGTCCAGGGCCTGCAGCAGGCGGCGGTTCTCGTCGCGGGTACCGATGGTGAGGCGCAGGCAGGTCGGCAACCCATAGCCGCCCATCGGCCGCGGCACCACGCCACGTGCGACCAGGCCGGCTTCGACCGGGGCCGCGTCGCGGCCGAAATCCACCAGCAGGAAGTTGGTCTGCGAAGGCGCGACCCCCAGCTCGCGGGCCTGCAGCGCGTCGGCCAGGGCTTCGCGTTCGGCCGCGTTGTCCCGGCGCACCCGCGCCAGGTGCGCCTCGTCTCCCAGCGCCGCCTCGCAGGCGGCCAGGCCGGGGCCGTTGACGTTGAAGGACTCGCGCAGGCGCTCCATCACCGCCACCAGGCCCGGCGCCGCCATCAGGTAGCCCACGCGCAGTCCGGCCAGTCCGTAGGCCTTCGAGAACGTGCGGGTGACCACCAGGTTGGGGTGCGCATCCAGCAGGCCGGCCGCGGACACCAGGGCCGGATCGGTCACGTACTCGAGATAGGCCTCGTCCACCACCACCAGCACCTGCGACGGAATCCGGGCCAGGAAGGCCGCCAGGTCCGCGGTCGGGAACCAGGTGCCGGTCGGGTTGTTCGGGTTCGCCAGGTAGACCAGCCGGGTCGCAGGACCCACGGCCGCGGCAAGGGCGGCCAGGTCGTGGCCGCGCGGCATGGCGTGGTCCACCGGCAAGGGCTCGGCCAGGCGCAGCGGAGCGCCGGCGGCCTGCGCTGCCAGTGCGTAGACGGCGAAGCCATGACGCGAGGCCACCACTTCCTGCCCCGGCCCGGCGAACACCTGGGCCAGCATCATAAGCAGCTCGTGCGAACCGTTGCCAAGCAGGAAACGCTCGACCGCCAGCCCGTGCCGCGCGGCGAGCGCGCGCTTGAGGTCGCCGCCCAGCGGATCGGGGTAGCGGTGGAGGCTGCC
>CBFGOZ010000001.1:0-42903 GCA_965650505.1 uncultured Arenimonas sp. | reverse complement strand
CCCGCGCCGGCCTGCTGACCGCGCCGCTGCGCGACCGCTTCGGCATCGTCCAGCGGCTGGAGTTCTACAGCCCCGAGGAGCTGACCCGGATCGTGCGCCGTTCCGCCACCATCCTGGGCATCGAATGCGCGCCCGACGGCGCTGGCGAGATCGCCCGCCGCAGCCGCGGCACGCCCCGCATCGCCAACCGCCTGCTGCGCCGCGTGCGCGACTATGCCCAGGTGCGCGCCGGCGGCGTCATCACCCGCCCGGTGGCCGACGAGGCGATGGCCATGCTCAAGATCGACGCCGAGGGTTTCGACCAGCTCGACCGCCGCATGCTGGCGATGATCATCGAGAACTTCGACGGCGGCCCGGTCGGGGTCGAGTCCCTGGCCGCGGCCCTGAGCGAGGAGCGCGGCACCCTCGAGGACGTCATCGAGCCCTACCTGATCCAGCAGGGTTACCTGGTGCGCAGCGCCCGGGGTCGCCTGGTGACCCACAAGGCCTATGGCCACCTCGGCCTGAAAGCCCCGAAAAAACAGCTGGATCCCGATCTTTTCGAGCCATGACGGGCGTTCCGTTCAGCTTCCCGATAAGGGTCTACTGGGAGGATACCGACGCCGGCGGGGTGGTCTACCACGCCAGCTACGTGAGGTTCCTGGAGCGCGCGCGCACCGAATGGCTGCGCGCCCAGGGCGTCGGACAGCAGGCCCTGCGCGAAAGCGAGGACCTGGTGCTGGTGATCCGCGAGATGCACCTCGATTTCCACAAACCCGCGAAACTCGACGACGAACTGGCGGTCAGTGTCGTCATGGTCGAGCGCCGCAATGCCAGCCTGCTGATCGAGCAGGAGGTCACCCGGGGCGGCCAGGCCCTGGTCCGCGCGAACGTCCGCGTGGCCTGCCTGGAAGCCTCAAGTTTCCGCCCGCGTCCGCTGCCCGAGTGGCTGGCCGCGGGAAACCCCTGATCCGGAGTCCACGATGTCCCTGACCCACGCCCTGATCCTCGCTGCCGCGCCGGTGACCGAACTGCCGCCGGAAGCGCTGCCGGCCGCCGCCGAGGCGGTGGCCGACGCGGGCCACGGCGGCATCAGCTACGTGCAGCTGCTGCTCACCGCCAGCCTGCCGGTGCAGGTGATCATGCTGCTGCTGGCCCTGGGTTCGCTGCTGAGCTGGGTGATCATCTTCCGCAAGAACCGCGTCTACAGCCGCGCCACCGACGAGGCCGACGATTTCGAGGGCCGCTTCTGGTCCGGCGTGGACCTGACCCAGCTCTACCGCTCGGCCACCGACCGCAACCGGGTGGTCTCGGGCCTGGAGGCGATCTTCGAGGCCGGCTTCCGCGAATACGCGCGCCTGCGCCAGAAGAAGGGGCTGGACTCCCGCACCCAGCTCGAAGGCGCCCAGCGCGCGATGCGCGCGACCTTCGCCCGCGAAGTGGACCGGCTGGAGCACAACCTGGAGCTGCTGGCCAACATTGGTTCCACCGCGCCCTACGTCGGCCTGGTCGGCACCGTGTTCGGCATCATGGTGACCATGCACGGCCTGGCCTCGGACCAGCAGGCCAGCATCGCGGCCGTGGCGCCGGGCATTTCCGAGGCGCTGTTCGCGACCGCCATGGGCCTGTTCGTGGCCATCCCGGCGGTCTGGGCCTACAACCGCTTCGCGACCAGGGTCGAGCGCCTGAGCGTGCGCTACGAATCCTTCGCCGAGGAGTTCTCCTCGATCCTGCAGCGGCAGTCCCACGTCGAGGAGTGAGCGGCCAACCCCGTTCCCCCCGACCACACGTTGAGAGCTGACGCATGTCCGCCACCATCACCCGCCACCGCAAGCGCAAGAAGCTCAAGGCCGACATCAACGTCGTGCCCTACATCGACGTGATGCTGGTGCTGCTGATCATCTTCATGGTCACCGCGCCCCTGCTCAGCCTGGGCGTGGACGTCGAGCTGCCGCAGGCCAAGGCCAAGCCGATCGAGCAGCAGAAGGACCCGGTGGTCGTCTCGGTCACCGCCGACGGCGCCTACACCCTCAAGCTCGAGGGCGGCGACAACGAACCCATCGACGCCACCACGCTGCAGGCGAAGGTCTCGGCCTTCGTGCGCGCCAACCCCGAGGTGCCGGTCTTCGTCGCCGGCTCCCGCGACGCCGACTACGCCACCGTGTTCGACACCATGGTCCTGCTGCAGCAGGCCGGCGTGCCGCGCGTGGGCCTGATGGGACAGCCCCCGGAAAAGTGATGCACGCCGAGGCCCTGCGCCAGCACGAAGCCAAGGACGACCTCGCCACGCCGGTGCTGATGGCGGTCGCCCTGCACGTGGCCATCGTGGTCGTCCTGCTGCTGGCCGGCTGGTGGCAGCCGATGCCCAAGATGGTCTCGGTGGCGGGCCCCGTGGTCGAGGCCTCCCTGGTGGTGTCGCAGGCGGACGTGCGCGCGGCCGAGCAGACCGCCCAGGAGGCGCCCAAGCCGGCCGAGGTCGCCCCGCTCGAGGCCGCACCGCCGCCGCAGCCGCTGCCGGCGCCGCAGCCGCAGACCGCCGAAGAGCAGGTCCAGCCCGAGCCGCAGGAAGCCCAGCCCGAACCGGCGCCGGTGGACCAGGAGGCGGTCGCGCGCCTGGCCCTGGAGCAGCAGCAGGCCAAGGAACGGGAGGAGCAGGAAGCCAAGCGCCGCCAGGAACAGATCGACCTCACCGAACGCGAGAAGCAGGCCGAGGCCGAGCGCAGGCAGCGCCTGCGCGCCCAGCTCGAGGAGATCCGCAAGGAGCGCGAGGCCGCCGAGCGCCGCACGAAGATGGAAGAGCAGCGCCTGCAGCAGCTGGCCGACGCCCAGGCCAAGCCGGCGCCCACCCCGCAGCCGGTCCAGCCGCAGGCACAGGCCGGCGGCAACAACGGCACCGACACCGACCTGGCCGCGCGTTACGCCCTGGCCATGCACCAGACCGCCAACGCGGCCTGGAACCGCGCCCTGGCCCCGGAGCGCGTACCCTGCAAGGTGCGTTTCACCCAGATCCCGGGCGGCGAAGTGATCAACGTCCAGTTCCTTTCCTGCGGCTTCGACGCCCAGGCCCGCGAGTCGGTCGAGCGCGCGCTGCGCCGCGGCCCCATGCCCTATGCCGGCTTCGAGCCGGTGTTCGCCCGCCAGATCGACCTCACTTTCTGCTATCCCGAAGAGGCCTGCCCACGATGAGACGACTCCTTTCCTTCCTGGCGCTCGCGCTGCTGCTGCCTGTGGGCGGGGTCCGCGCGCAGGGCCTCGACATCGGCACCGTCATCGGCCGCGACGGCGCCCTGCCGATCGCCATCGTGCCGATGCCCTACCTGGGCACCAATGTCGCGCCCGACACCGACATCGCCGCGGTGATCCGCGCCGACCTCAACCGATCGGGCCAGTTCAACGCCCTGTCGGAACAGGACGTGATCGAAAAGCCGATCCGCGGCGGCGAGATCAACTTCCCGACCTGGCGCGTGCTCAAGCAGGACTTCATCGTGGTCGGCCGGGTGCTCGACAGCGCCGACGGCGGCTACCGGGTCGAATACGAGCTGTACGACGTGGCCAAGCAGCAGCGCCTGCTGGGCATGGCGGTGGACGGCCACGCCCGCGGCATGCGCGGCGTCGCCCACCAGATCGCCGACCAGATCTACGAGAAGATCCTCGGCGTGCGCGGCGCCTTCTGGACCCGCATCGCCTACGTCATCGCCAACGGCGTGGGGGAGGGCACCCGGTATTCGCTGGTGCTGGCCGACGCCGACGGCTTCAACCCGCACGTGCTGATCCCGAACCGGGCCGAGCCGATCCTGTCGCCGGCCTGGAGCCCGGACGGCCGCAAGGTCGCCTTCGTCAGCTTCCGCCGCGGCAACTCCTCGATCTACATCATCGACATCTACAGCGGCGTCGGCTTCGAGACCCCGATCGCCTCGTTCCGGGGCATCAACGGCGCCCCCGCCTTCTCCCCCGACGGCCGCAAGCTGGCCCTGACCCTGTCCAAGTCCGGCAACCCCGAGATCTACGTGATGGACCTGGCCAGCAAGCAGCTGACCCAGATCACCCGCCACTACGGCATCGACACCGAGGCGGTCTGGACCCCTGACGGCCAGTCCCTGGTCTTCACCTCGGACCGGGCCGGCAAACCCCAGCTCTACCAGGTGCCCGCCACGGGGGGCGAGGCGACCCGCCTCAGCTTCCAGGGCGATTCCAACGCCAAGGCCAGTATTTCCTTTGATGGCAAGAAGATAGCTATGGCGCAGGGCAGCGGAAACGTTTATCGTATCGCCGTTCTTGACCGCAGCTTTGGCGGTGCGGGTCGCTGGTCGACGCTGTCGCCGGGCAACCTCGACGAGTCGCCCAGCTTCGCCCCCAACGCCAGCATGCTGCTGTACGCCACGAAGGAAGGTCGTCGTGGCGTGCTGTACGCGGCTTCGGCCGACGGCAGGGTCAGGCAGCGATTGGTATCAGCTGAAGGTGACGTCCGGGAGCCCGCCTGGTCACCTTACCGGCAGAGATAGTTAGGACGGGCCACAAAAATAACAGCTCCATCACTGCATCCGAAAAGAGGGTTCCCATGAACGTCACCACCCGCGTGCTGCTTGCCGCTTCCATCACCATCGCCCTGGCCGCCTGCTCGAAGAAGGTCAAGGAAGAAGCCGAAGTCGTCGAAAACACCCCGGCGCCGGTCACCCCGGTCGACGACGGTCGTTATTCGCCGGAAGACCTGGACACCGACGCCTGCCTGCGCCAGCGTACCGTGTACTTCGACTTCGACCAGGACACCCTGCGTCCGGAGTTCCAGGCCATCATGGCCTGCCACGCCAAGTACCTGAACGACCGTCCGGAGTCGCGCATCACCCTCGAAGGCAATGCCGACGAGCGTGGCACCCGCGAGTACAACCTGGGCCTGGGCGAGCGTCGTGGCAATGCCGTCTCCGGCGCCCTGCAGGGTGCGGGTGGTTCGGCCGGCCAGCTGACCGTCGTGTCCTACGGCGAAGAGCGTCCGACCTGCACCGAGACCAGCGAGACCTGCTGGCAGCAGAATCGCCGCGTCGAAATCGTCTACACCGCGAAGTAAGCGATGGGACGTCAGCGCATCCTCTGCGTTGTCACCGTGGTGGCCGCCCTCGTGGCGGCCGCCCCGGCCATGGCCCAGCGCCTGAGCCTGGCCGAACGCGTCACCAAGCTCGAGAACGCCGCCAACGTCCAGAACCAGGACGCCGGCCGCGCCAACCTCGAAGCGCAGAACCAGATCGTCGAGCTGCAGTCCGAGGTCCGCTCCCTGCGCGGACTGGTCGAGACGCTGCAGAACGAAATCGAACAGCTCAAGCAGACCCACCGCCAGCAGTACATCGACCTCGACGCCCGGCTGGCCCGGCTCGAAGGCGGTGCCCCTGCGGCCACCCCGAATTCTTCCCCCGCGGCCCCGGCCGCCGCCGTGACCGCCCCGGCGCCGGCCACCGGTCCGGCCGCCGCTCCCGGCGCCGTCCCGGCCGCCCCCATCGACCCGGCCGCCGAGGACGCCGCCTACCAGGCCGCGCTCGACGCCCTGGTCGAACGCTACGAGGCCGCCGATTCCGCCCGGCTGTTCCAGGCCTTCATCCGCGACTACCCGCAAAGCGCCCTGCTGCCCAATGCCTACTACTGGCTGGGTGAAAGTTATTACGTCACCCAGAATTACGAGCTGGCGCTCGAGGCCTTCCGCACGCTGCTGGGCCAGTACCCCGGCTCGCGCAAGGAGGCCGACGCCCTGCTCAAGACCGGCTACTGCCAGATCGCCCTGGGCCAGCGCGCCGAAGGCGAAGCGACCCTGCGCGACCTGACGGCCCGCCATCCGGGCACCGATGCGGCCGGCAAGGCCGAGAGCCGCCTGCGCACGCTCGCCCTCGAAAACCGCTGAGCCCGGCCCCGCGCCGGCAACCGCCATGGACACCCCGGCCGCCGAGCGCCTGCGCCTGACCGAAATCTTCCTGTCCGTGCAGGGCGAAGCCCGCGCGGTCGGCTGGCCCACCGTGTTCGTGCGCCTCACCGGCTGCCCGCTGCGCTGCCAGTACTGCGACACCGCCTATGCCTTCCACGGCGGCGAGTGGTGGGACATCGAGGCGATCCTGGCGGAAGTGGCGAAACACGGCGCCCGCCACGTCTGCGTCACCGGCGGCGAACCGCTGGCGCAGAAGCGCTGCAGCGTGCTGCTGGAGAAACTCTGCGAGGCCGGTTACGAGGTGTCGCTGGAGACTTCCGGTGCGATCGACATCGCCGGCCTCGACCCGCGCGTGAGCCGCGTGGTCGACCTCAAGACCCCGGGCTCGAAGGAGATGCACCGCAACCGGCTCGAGAACATTCCGCTGCTGACGGCGCACGACCAGGTCAAGTTCGTGGTGTGCGACCGCGCCGACTACGAATGGGCGCGCGGCATGGTGGCCGAACACGGCCTGGCGCGACGCTGCGAGGTGCTGTTCTCGCCGTCCTTCGGCCAGGTGGCGCCGCGCGAGCTGGCCGAGTGGATCCTGGCCGACAAACTGCCCGTGCGTTTCCAGATGCAGCTGCACAAGCAACTGTGGGGCGATGAACAGGGACGTTGAGATGAAGAAGGCGGTGGTGCTGGTGTCGGGCGGCATGGATTCGGCGGTGACGCTGGCGCTGGCGCGCGAGCAGGGTTTCGCCTGCCATGCGCTCAGCGTGGCCTATGGCCAGCGCCATACCTCCGAACTCGCGGCGGCCGCCGAACTGGCGATCAGCCAGGGCGCGGCCCAGCACAAGGTGGTCACCGTGGACCTGCGCAGCATCGGCGGCTCGGCGCTCACCGCCGACATCGCGGTGCCGGAGGCGGCCGGCGAGGGCATCCCGGTCACCTACGTGCCGGCGCGCAACACCATCATGCTGTCGATCGCGCTGGGCTGGGCCGAGGTGCTGGGTGCCGACGACGTGTTCTGTGGCGTGAACGCGGTGGACTATTCGGGTTACCCGGACTGCCGCCCGGAGTTCATCGAGGCCTTCCAGCGCCTGGCCAACCTGGCCACCCAAGCCGGCGTCGAGGGCCATCGGCTGACGGTGCACGCGCCGCTGATCCACATGAGCAAGGCGCAGATCGCGCTCGAGGGCCAGCGCCTGGGCCTGGACTTCAGCCGCACCGTCTCGTGCTACCAGGCCGACGACCAGGGCCGGGCCTGCGGCCGCTGCGACGCCTGCCGCCTGCGCGCCGAGGGTTTCGCCGCCGCCGGCCTGGCCGACCCCACGCGCTACGCGCCGCGGGCCTGATGGGTTAGAATTCGCGCCCTGCGCCGCAGGGTGCAGCGTTTCAGTTGGGCCGTTAGCTCAGTCGGTAGAGCAGAAGACTTTTAATCTTTTGGTCGAAGGTTCGAATCCTTCACGGCCCACCATTTTCCGAGGCGGAGCCTCGAAAAATGCCCACGATTTGCTTTCGCAAACCGCGGGGCCCAGTTCGTTTTCTCCCAATCCCCGCGCCTGTCGGCGCGCCCCCTTACTAAGGGGGAGTAGTTCCATGCGATTCGCCTGGAACTCCCACGATCCGCTGCGCGTATCGCGGGCCCCGACTCATTTGCTTCCAATCCCCGCGCCTGTCGGCGCGCCCCCTTGCCAAGGGGGCTTTCCACCATGCGGGTTCCGGGGCTGGCCCGCGTGGGGTCAGAAGGTGCGGGTGATGGTGATGGTGCCGAAGACGGGGCGGGCGTTCTGGCCGACGAATTCGCGGGTGCGGCGGACGTGGGAGCCGGCGATCTTCCAGGGGCCTCGGGTGATGGCGACGCCTAGGCTGAGGTCGCCGACCGCCTCGCGCTTGTCGATGCTGTGGCTGTCCTTCCAGGTGTTGCCGTCCAACGTGATGTCGCGGAAGGTCCAGCGGGCGTCCACGCCGGCGTAGAAGTGCCAGCCCCAGGCCTCGCCCAGGTCGGGTTTCGGGCCCGGCGCGGTGTTGTCGCCGGCGGGGCGCAGCGGGTCGGTGCCGAAGTCGTCCGGCAGGTGCTTGCCCCAGCGCAGTTCCACGCCGGTGTTGGCGAAGGTCGCCAGGTTGCCGACGGCGCCGCCGACGTGGCCGATCAGGTCCCAGGCCATGGCGTCGCCGTAGTCGCGGCGGTGCCAGCGGCGCAGGCGCTCGTGCTGGACCTGGACCAGCACCTCGTCGCGCAGCTGGTTCTCCCAGCCCTCGAAACGTTCGCGCCCGAACAGCCGGTGCACGCCGTCCTGTGCCGCCTCGCCCAGGGCCGAGGGCCCGGTCATGCCGAGGCGCAGATGCGTGCTGGACAGGCGGTCGCCGCGGCGGCCGTTCCAGCCCGTGCCCAGCATCAGAACGCCGGCATAGGGGCGGTCGTCCACGATCAGGTCGCGGCGGCTGCCGTCGACCGGCGTGTACAGCGCATGCGTGTAGGTCAGCACCTGGTTGCGCTGCTCCGCATCACGCGGCTGCAGCCAGCCGAGCCCGCGATTTACCCACCGCAGCGCGGAGGGCAGGCAGCCGTCCTCGGTGTAGCTGTCCAGGCCGGGCGAGACCCAGGTGACCGCCGCGCCGGCGGTGTAGCCCTGGTCCTGGTTGGCGCGGCCATAGACGTCGTTGTCGGTGCGTACGACCAGCGTGGCCGGGTTGGGTTGCGTGCCCTCGTCCCGGCAGTCGGCATCGGCGTGGGCAGAAAGGGGGAGGGCGCTGGCGATGGCCAGGGTCAACAGGGCTCGCATCATGAGTCAGGGCATTCCGGGGGAGGGAAACGGCCCAGGTCGAAGGCTTCGCCCGGGCCAGGCCGACAGTGTAAGCCGGCCCCTCCGCTTTCACGCCCTGCGCCGGGCCGGCCGTTCAGCCCTTGCCCAGCAACTTTCCGTAGGCCTTGGCGAGATGGCTGATGCCGGGCTCGAGCTTTTTCGCCGCGGCCTGGTCACGAAGGCGCAGGCGGCGCAGCAGCGCCTCAAGCCCGGAGGGAAGATAGTCGGCGGCCGGCGTGGAGGGCGGGTGCTCGGACGCTTTCCGGGACGGCGCCGGTTTGGGCGCAGGCGTCGGCGCCGGCACTTTGCCCGGCCGCTCCGCGGCCGCCGCCTCCTTCGCCGAAGGGCGCTTGGTCGCGGCGACCTTCGTCGCGGCTTTCGACTTGGTCGCCGGGGTCTTCTTCGCGCTGCGGGTGATCTTGCGGCTTGCCATGGTCGTCTCCCGGAAGGGTCAGGGCGTGTTCTGCAGGTTGAGCGGTTTCCACGGGGCATCCAGCGCCGCGTTGCGCACCCGGATCTGGGCGCCGGCGATGTTGCCCAGCACGGTGCAGCTGGGCGCCGGCT
This sequence comes from uncultured Arenimonas sp., assembly GCA_965650505.1. Taxonomy (GTDB): domain Bacteria; phylum Pseudomonadota; class Gammaproteobacteria; order Xanthomonadales; family Xanthomonadaceae; genus Arenimonas. The sequence goes on along the minus strand of CBFGOZ010000001.1, from coordinate 33,666 downwards.
TTTCGTCGACCATGGTCTGGTCCGGCACCAGGTGCATCGACAGCCCCCGGCCACCCGGCACGCGGTTCGAGGCCACGACCAGGGTGCTGGCGACCAGGTGCACGCAGCCATCCTTGCCGGCCATCGGCTGCAGGCAGTGGTTGCCGCTGAACTGGCAGTCGCCGCGCGCCAGCGCGATCTCCACCGCGGCGCGATCGCTGGATTCGGCCTGGATCTGGTTGCCGGTGGCGCCGATGCTGGCGCCCGGGCCGATCGGGTCGGCCTGGATCCGGATCGCGCCGCCCTTGCCGACGCTGAACTGGTTGTGGTCGATGCTCAGCTGCTGGAGCGGAATGCCTTCGCAGAGCAGGCCGAGCTCGGCGCCCTCGATCCGGTTTCCGTGCACCCGGGCACTGGCGATCGCCGTCTTGATGACGATGCCGAGGCCGAACCCCACGATGTGGTTGTCCAGGACCTGGCAGCGGTCCAGTCCTGCTTTGCCGCCCAGCCCGTCCACCAGCAGGATGCCCACCCGCCCCTGGTCGCCCGCTTTCGCCACGCCCAGGGCGTTGCCGGCGACGCGCAGTCCGTCGAGCCCGGCACGGATGCCGTCGCCCAGCACCGACAGGCTGTTGCCGCAGACGTCGACTCCGAAACCGGGCGCGGTGGCGCCGGTCAGGTGGATCGCCGCATCCCGGCAGTCGCTGAAGTGGTTGCCGGCGATACGCGAGACGAACTGGTGCACGCTGACGTCGGGCAGGTCGATGGCCGACTCGCTGCAGTCGAAACGGTTGTCGTCGATGCGCAGGTCGGCCAGCCCGGTGCCCTGGTCGCTGCCGCCGGAGGCGACGATGCCGCGCCGGGTGTGGAACCGGTTGCCGCGGATCGAGATCTCGAACAGCGCACCCGACAGGCCGACCCCGGCGGCTTCGCCCTTGGCGTCCACGCGCAGTCCCTCGAGCGTCACCTGGGCGCTGTCCATGATCGAGACCAGGGCCCCGGACGTACCTTCGCCCAGCGCCTCGAACCGCTCCAGGGTCACGTCCCGGCTGCCGATGATCGGTTCGAACACCGCCTGCTGCGCCCGCAGCGAGGTCGCGTCGCCCTTGCCGGTGATGCGCAGCGAACGGGCGTTGCGGATGCGCAGCGGCTCGCGCAGAGGATAGTCGCCCACCTCGAGGCAGACGGTGCCGCCGCCCGCGGCGATCACCTGGTCGATCGCGGCCTGGATCGAGGGCTGGTTCGCCGCGTGCTGCTGCGGCGTCACGCAGACGGTGCAGGCGCACCCGTCGCCTTCGCCCTGCGCGGCCGGCGGCGGCCAGAATACGCGGCAGTCTTCGAAAGTGGACGGCAGGCTGATGAAACCGAGCTTGGCGTAGTGGTGGTGGATGCCGCGCGGGGGCGCCGCATCGAGCTCTTCGATGTCGCCTTCGCCGGTGCGCGCGCAGAACACCCAGTAGTCGCCAGTGCGGAACTCCCCGCCGGCGGGTGCGAGCGAGAAGCTGGCGATGATGCCGTGTTCCAGCAGCACGCTGGTGGCGCCCGCGGGCACGGTGATCTCGCCGTTGCTGGCGGCGCTGTCGAGGTCCTGCAGTTCGGCGCCGGCCTGGCTGCGAACGATGCCGCGGTGGTCCCAGCGCTTGACGCGGGTGTTGCGTTCCGGATGGGTCTTGGCCTCTGGGCCGGTCGGGAACAGCCCGACGCTCAGCGGTGTCTCCAGCCGCAGCGTGCGCGCGGCGTCGTCGACGCCGTCCGGGGCGCGCACGCGGCGCAGCTGGCCGGGCAGGCCATGCAGTTCGCGCCAGTCGTCGGTCACCTCGACCCAGTCGCCGGGATGGAATCCCAGCACCACGTCGCGGCCGGTGCTTTCGACCACCAGCTGGTCCAGCGCCGGCAGGTGCGTCACCCGGGTCTCGACGCTGGCGTTCTCGCGCGACCACTTGAAGGTGGCGGTGCCGGCGGGGCCGGGCGTGTGGATCTCGACGCGGTAGAGCTGGTTCTCCAGGCCCTTGTAGCCGCCGTCCGGCGGAACCAGGCAGGGGTCGGGCTGGCCGGGCACGTCCGCGGTGGTGGTGCTGAGCCGGCCGGCCGAAGGCGCCAGGGCCGGGATCTGGTCCAGCGGACTCGCGCAGGACAGGTCGCTGCCGACATTGGGCAGCAGCTTCACCTGCCACACCGTCTGCAGCCGCGTGGTGCCGTCCACGCCGACCGCCGGGTCGACCAGGTCCGGGCGCATCACGTGGGTGACCTCGCGCTGCCAGACGTCCAGGTAGACCATGTGCCGGCCCGAGGTCGGCACCGCCGGCGGATTCGGGAAGTAGGGCTGCTGCCGCGGCTGGCCGGCGGCGGGATCGTCGTAGAGCGCGGGAAGGCTGCCCAGCACCTGCTCCAGCCGCGGGTCCCAGGTCGGCGCGCCGCTGCCGTGGTTCTCGGCCAGCAGGCCATCGACATAGATTCGCCCGCGGCCGATCTCAAGATTGCCGCCATTGAACGTGATGCGGAACGCGTCCGGCGTCTGCATCGGCACCACCGCCGGGCCGAAGGTGTCGAGCGAACCGGCGTGCAGGCGATGGCGCAGCTGCGCGACCAGTGCGTTCCAGTCGGCGTCGCTAAGCGGCCGCCCCTGCTGCAGCAGCACACCGAGGTCGTGCTGGCGTGGATCGAAGCTGATCCGGCTGTAGTCTCCGCTCATGGCGTGCTCCTAGGTTTCGTGGAAGATGCCGGCCTCGAGGCCGACACGCAGGTATTCGTCGAGCCGCAGCCGCAGGTTCGCTTCGCGGTGCGGCGCGGCCACCGGGTGGTAGGCGCCCATCTCGCCTTCGTCGTCGGCGCCGCGGCGCACGCTGTCGCTGGTCGCGGGGCCCAGCCACAGGTAGCCCGCGCTGCCGTAGCGGCGCGCGGCGAAACGCAGCGCCGGCACGGCGCCATCCTCCGCTTCCGGCACGCAGCGGAAGCGCTGTGGCGTGCGCGCGTCCGGAGGCACGTAGCTGAAGCGCAGGCAGCCGAGCTGGCGGCGGTCGGCGACCACCGGCGCGACCCAGCCGTCGCCGGCCGTGCGTTCGGCCCACAGGATCGAGTTCGACACCAGGGTGAACTCGCGTACGTGCAGCTTGCCGACGCTGGTGCAGTCGACCAGGCCGAGTGGGCCGCCGGCGGCGACGCCATCGGGTGCGGCATAGGCGACCCGTTCGGGCGCCGTGGCATCGACGATGCAGGCAGAGAGGCTGGCCTCGGAGGCCTCGTCCACCCGCAGCGCGCCGAGGATGCAGCGCTCGGCGCGCAGCTGCAGGCCATCGGTTTCCACCACCAGCGAGGCTTCGCCCGGCGACGCCGGCGTGCCGTCCGCCAGCAGCCCACGGCCCGGCACCAGGGTGCAGTCGCGCAGCCACAGCTCGCGCAGCTGGTTGCCGGCGACGTTGGGAACCCGCAGCCTATGCCCGGCGATCAGCAGACCGTCCAGCGTGATGCCGGCGTCGGCGCCGCCGGTCAGTCGCGTCTCCGCGCCCAGCACCAGGGTCGGCCGACAGCGGTTGGCGGCGCGCAGTTCGATGCGTTGGCCGGTGGCGACATCGATGTTGAAATCGCCCTCGTAGCGGCCGCTGTCGGTGATCTCGATCACGCCATCGCCGCCGAGCGCGGAGAGTGCGGCCGCCAGCGTCGCGTGGTCCTGCGGCACGCGCAGCGGCGGCGTCGCGGGCGTCGCGAGCGTGCGCGGATATTCGCCGCCGCCGAGATCGGCGGCGCTGGCGTGGTGGCAATCCACCCGCACCCGCGTGCCGGCGGGCAGGCCCGGCGGCAGCGCGATCCGGCCGAGCACCGGATCCACGGCGTAGACGCCGGCCGCCGGCAGGTTCGCCCAGGTCGCGCCGTCGTCGGACAGGTTGCAGGCGCAGATCGCGGCGGCGGGAACTTCCGGCAGGGGATCGCTGGTGCCCGCGTAGAGCCGCAGGCTGTGGCCGTAGTAGTCGTCGCGGCGCTCGTGCAGCGCGCGCCGGGCGATGCGCATCGGCACGTTCAGCGGCGTCGCCAGCGAGGTGATGTCGGTTTCGGTGCGCGGCAGGGTCACCAGCGGGTGGTCGATGCCCAGCGGATGGAAGCGCAGCCGCCGGTCATCCACGGTCACCGCCGGCGACCCGCTCAGCGACAGCGCCCGCCACGGCCAGACGAACAGGCCGACGTGCGGAATGTGGTGGCGGCCGCCGCTGCCGATGCGGCGCACGTCCAGCGTGCGCGGGATGGCGTCGAAGCCACCCCCGACCAGGTCCAGCGGTTCGCGCCGGCGCAGGCCGTCGAGGTCCGGCGGGATGTTCTCGAACTCCACCGGGGCGCCGGGGCGCGGCGCGCGCCAGCGGCGCAGGTCGGGCGCCGCGTGCGACCAGCGGCGGCGGTGCTTGCTGTACTGGGTGGTGACCACGCGCTGGAAATACTCGACCACCACCGATTCCCAGCCGGTGACGTCGCGCGCGAGCTGTTCCAGCACCGAGGCCGTGCCCTTGCGGCGCCGGTAGGCGATGGTGTGCGCGACTTCGGCGCGGGCGTCGGCCTGCGGCGCCTGGCCGTGCAGGCTGCGATAGCCGATCAGGTCGCCCAGGTAGGGGATCACCCAGTCCGCGCAGGTCTCGATGAAGACGTCGTCCTGCAGCTGCTCGATGTCCTCCTCGAAGCGTGCGATCTGCTCGGCCAGCACGGCCAGCAGCGAGGCCAGCGGGCCCTGGTCGCGTTTCCACTGCAGGTCGTCGCGGCGTTGCCGCTGCACGGCGGTGGGGCTGCCCAGGGCTTCCAGCGTCGCCAGTTCCGCCCGCTCGGCGGCGTCCAGCAGGTCCGGCAGGCGGCTCGCCTGCTCGGCGTCGCGCGCGCGCAGGTAGGCCGGCAGCAGGGACAGCAGCTTCCTGCGGTCGAAGCTCATGGCATCACCTCCAGCACCAGGCCGGATGGGCCGGCCGCCAGCGTCAGGACCTCGCCCGGCCGCAGGCTGCCGTTCGCCAGCACCTTGGGCGGCAGCGCGAACAGCCGCGGCAGCAGCGCCGGCGGCGCCCCCGGATCAAGCCGATAGAACTGGTCGATGTCCACGGCTTCGACGCCCGCGACGAGGTGCGCCACCGCCATGGCCTCGTCGATGCTCGCGGACTGGGCGAAGTCTCGGTTGCCGAAGGCGTAATGGTCGCGCAGCGCGGCGGCGACGCGCGCGAGCACAGGCTCGGCCTCCATCGCCGCGGATACCTTGATGCGCGCCCGGATCCGGAACGTGGCGGAACCGTAGCTGTGCAGCCACAGCGGCAGCAGCGGATCGCCGTAGCGGCGCAGCGCCTGCTGCAGGTTCGCGAGCGTGGCGCCGTTGGCGGCTATCGCCGCTCCCTCGGGGCCGGCCAGGCTCAGGAAGATGCCGCGCCGTCCGCCGAAGCGCGCCCACACCGCCAGCGCCTTGCTGATGCCGGCGAAGCAGCGGGCGAAGTCGCTGTAGTCCTGCAGCGACACCGCGCGGCCCAGGGTCAGCGTGGTCAACGGCGCGTTGCGCCGGGCATCGTCGCGGGATTCCGGGTCCTGGCCACCACCGGCGGGCGCGGGGTTGAGCACGCTCTTCACCCCGAGCGGACGCCCGAGCAGGGTGGTGAGCTGCCCGGCGCGCACGTTGCCGTCGGCTCCAAGGCCCTTGCGGTAGCCGAAGCGCAGGTTGTCGCGTCCGGTGGGCAGCCGCGCACCTTCGCTGCCGTCGCCGAACTGCACCATGGTGCGCTGGTCGTCGTCCTGGCGCAGGGAGTAGACGTGGTCGTTGGCGCCACGGCCGTAGAGCGAGGGAACTTCTTCCCAGGCCTCGCCGTTCACGCGCACCACCAGGGTCGAGCGGCGGCCGCTGGGTGTGCCGGCGCTGACCTGGGTCAGCGGCGCCTGCTTGAGCAGGAAGCGCTGGTCGGCCCGGGCGGCGTCGCCGCTGCCGGCCAGTTCGCCCACCGATTCGCCGTGCGTTGCGGGCGCGATGTTGCCGCACACGGTCACCGTGCGGCGGTCGTAGACGTTCGCCAGCGATTCCTTCAGCTGCAGTTCGCGGCCCTGGTCGGCGGCGACGCCGATCGAGTCGATGACGACCAGCTCCGAAAACACGGGATCTTCCTTGCGCGCGGCCACCAGCGCGAGGGCGAAGGCGGGAGCGTCCAGGCGGCCTTCGCGGCCCTGTCGGTCGGCCAGCCGCCAGCGCAGCCCCTGGTCGGATGCGGTCTGCAGCAGGGTGTCGAGCTCCTCGGGCGCCAACGGCAGCTCGGAAGCGCCTTGGAGCCGCAGCGGCGGCGCGAGGACCGTGTAGCCGTCACCGGGCTTGAGTGCGACCGGCGCCGCGCCGTCGGGCTGGAAGGGATGGGAGTCGGTGTCCTTGCGGATCACGAGGCGCTGCCGCTGTCCGGTCACGGCGAGGACCTGGCCGGGTGTCAGATGTTCGTCCCGGTGCGGCAGCGGCAGCACGCTGCCGTAGAGCGGGTAGGTGAGCGGGCGTTCGGCCAGCGGCAGTTCGTCGCTCTGCGCGAAGACCACGGTTTCGCGCAGGCGATTGCTGAATTGATCCAGGTTCTTGTCGGTGTCGGGGACCAGGCGCGTGATCTTTCCGCTCAGGCCGAAGCCCGAACGCGAGCGCTGGGTCACGCGCTCGGCCTTGTACAGCTCGACCCAGCCCGGCAGCGAGGCCGAGCCCGGCGCGGTGCCGCCGCCGGCCAGCAGGAACCAGCTGCCGGCGATCACCTTCGGGAAGGCCCCGTCGAGATCGATTTCGGTGCCCTGTATTCCGAAGTCCTTCCAGCGCCGAGCGTTGCCGATGTCGGGGTCGGGCTCGGTCAGGCCGGGCAGGTCGGCAGTCAGGCGCATCAGCCGGGCGTCGCTGGCGTTGTGGCCGAACAGCGACGTGCGTGCCCGGAACACGTAGGCGCGGATGCCGCGTCCGGCCGGCGTGGTGTTGTTGTCGCCCAGGCCCTCGGCCCAGCGCAGGCGGGTCAGGCCGGCGTCCGGATCGGTGTCGACCGCGGTGACCACGCGCGCATCCCACTGCTCGCTTTCCGTGTCGTCGACGTCGCGCTCGTCGCCGACAATCAGCACCACGTCGCCGGGCTGGACCTGGGTGGCGATGCCGCGCACCCACAGCTCGCGCGTGCCGGCGACCAGGCGCTGCGGTTCACGGGTGCGCACCGGCATCGCGTTCCAGCCCACCCGCGCCACGACGGCCTCGGTAGTCTCGAAGGTCTGCGGCTGCTCGTTCTCGCCGGGTATGCTCTGCACGCGCGTGCCGACCGGAACCGTGACCGGCCGCGCCGCCAGAGACGGTAATCCGGGCGCGTCCTCGAGCAGGAAGGCCAGGTGGGTCGAGGCGGCGACGCCCGGCGACAGCTGGTAGCCGATCAACCGCCCCAGCTCCAGGATCGAGCGCCGCTCCACCGCCGTGCGCAGGTAGGCCTCGTTGGCGAAACGTTCCTGGTAGAAACCGAGTACGTCGAACATCACCGCGCCGGCATCGCAGAAGGCGATGCTGAAGTCGTCGTCGTCGCGCGTGCGCAGCCCGGCCAGCGCCGGGTGGCGCGTGCCCGAGAGGCTGGACAGCATCGCCGCCTTGAACTCGCCGTGGCGGCCGATGCGGTAGTCAATGGCCGGAAGGCCGGGCGCATTGAAGCGCAGGCCAGGAAGGGGCGCGGAGTCCGCGCAGCAGCCGCAGTCGTTGAGCGGGGTATCCATGGCTTCCTACTTGCCTCCGTGCAGTTCGAGGTCGAGCACGCCGCGTTCCGGATGGTTGGGGTCGTTGTCGAGCCGGGCGATCTCGAGCGCGCCGAGCGTGATGCGGCCATCGGCCAGGGCCAGGCTGTCGGTTCCGCCCTGGCGCCGGAAGGTCGTGACCTGCGCCGACAGCACGCCGGGCACGGCGTGGGCGGCGGCATAGATCCGGCTGAGGTAGACCGTCTGGCCGAAGCTGAAGTGGTCGGGATGGAACAGGCCGCGCCGGCCGTCGCGCAGCACGCGGTTGCTGAAGAGCTCCTCAAGCGCCTGCCGCACGTCGCTGCGGAAGTGCCCGGGCTTGACGCAGACATGCAGCGCCAGCTCCAGCGGCACGTGCAGCGGCTCGCGGAAGTCCAGGTCGTGGCCGGCCAGGCGGTAACGGTCCAGGTGCCGCTGCAGCGACTGCGCGAAACTTTCCGTCAGGATGTCGCCGCCGGCGCGGTCGGGCGTGACGAAGACGGTGTGCCAGCTGCCGGTCCAGCGCAGCGTGGCCGCGGCATTGGCGACGCTCTCGTGCCGCTTCGTCATGGCGGCGTAGTCGTCGGTGGTGACGGCGCGTTCCTGCCGGCGGTACGCCTCGGGTGCGCGCCGGCGTACGCTTTCGGACGATTCGGGATCGGTGCCGCCGCCCGCCGGCAGCGGGTTGCGCACGCCGGCGATCGCCGCAACCGGCGTCAGGGCGTGGCGGACCGACTCCGCGCCGACATTGCCGGCGCTGCCGTTGCCGACCCGGTAGCTGGCCACCAGCCGGCTGCCCGCCATCGGCCGCCGCCCGCGCCGGTCGTCGCCGAAGCGCAGCTGCGGGATGCCGTCGTTCTCGACCTCGACGACGAACTCAGTGGTGTCGCCGTGGCTTGCCAGCAGGCTGCGCCGTGCCCGCCACAGCTGTCCGGGCTGGGATGGATCGGTCAGCGACACCTGCGGCTCGGCGTCGCCCGGCGACTGCCTCAGGAGCCGTGAGGCGGGAACGTCCGGCCCGAGCGATGGAGCCACCGCCTGGGTCAGCGGCCAGGACGACAGCCGGGGCCGGAAGCGCGCCGGCACCGGCACGCCGGGTTCGGCGTCGCAGCGGCCGCCGGTGCCTGCCGCCGCCACTAGCAGACGCGGCAGCGGCACTTCGGGCAAGGGTTCGGCGACCCGCCGACCATGGTCGGCCAGCAGCACGTTGCCGCGCGCCAGGCTGACCTGGTCGAGGTAGACGCTGCCGTGTTCCTCGTCGGTGACGGCCGAGACGCAGAGCGCGAAGGGCAGGGCGTCGGCCTCCGCCCAGGCGATCTCGGTGATCTGCTGGCCGCTCAGCGGATCGGCGAGCGGATTGCCCAGCGCGCTGGCTTCCACCGAAACGAGCCGTACCACGTGGCGATGGCGGGGGTCGGCGTCGCCGGCCTTGCCGGTGGCCGGCCCCAGTACTTCCTCGAGCAGCAGGAAATCGCCGGCCGCCAGGTCCGGGAAGTGGCCGCGCAGGGTCGCGCGCGTGCTGCCGCGGGCCAGGCAGCAGCGCTCGTCGCCCCAGGTGTGGAAGGGCAGCAGGTTGTGCGCGGCGCGCAGCGCCAGCGCATGCATGGGTTCGAATACTTCCGGCTCCCGCTCCATCGCCTCGGCGGCTTCGGCCGAGCCGGGAGCGAGACGCACGGGCAGTCCGGGGCAGTGGGTCAGGAACTGCGTGCCGGCGGCCGGCAGCAGCGCGTCGGCACCGGCCTGCAGCTGCAGCCAGGTGCGGGCGTTGCAGCCGTCGTGCATCGGGTAGTCGACCAGCAGCGCGTGCCGGCGCAGCGATACGCGGCTGCGCGCGGTCCCGAGGTAGGCTTCGGTCGCGGCGACGTCCTGCTGGTAGCTCAGCTGGTCGCCGGCATAGGCCAGCAGTTCGGTCAGCACGGCGCCGAGGTCGGCCGGATTGGGGTCCCGGAAGCCGGGTAGCAGCTGCGCCATGCGGTCGAGAAGCAGGCGCCGGAAGCTGCCGTAGTCCTTGGCAAGATAGTTGATCTCCGGCGGCGGCGTGGGTTCGGGGTCGCACTGGTGCGCCGGCCGGCAGTCGAAGTCGCTCTCGCATTCGACCTTGAACGAGAACTCGATCTCGGCCAGCGCCGGGTCGTAGCCGGGCGGCGCGTGGTCGTCGCCGGGCGAACGCACCAGGCGCAGGCGATAGGTCGAACGGTCGCCGCGCACGCGGGTGCGCACCACCAGCACGCGCGATGGGTCGGACGTGGCGGCCAGCAGCGCCGCTTCTTCGGGCGTGAAGGCCGGCGCGGACGGCGAGCTCGTCGCCCATTCCACCGCGATGCCGCGGATGCGCTCACCGCCGTCCAGGCGCAGATTGCCTTGGTCGAGGCCGGCGAACGGCTTGAGGAAGTGCAGGAACAAAGTGCGCTGACGGTGCGGATGCGCCTCGGGCAGGTCGCGGTCGAGCACCTCGAGGTAGTCGAGCCCGTTGAGCGTCGGATGCGCGTTGACGGCGTTGCGCCGGTGCCGGTCGCAGCAGTGGTATTTCATGGCGCGCCTCCGCGGCTGAAGCTGGCGACCTGGACCTGGTCGTCGCCGCGCAGGCTGTAGGCCACGGTGACGCGCAGCGCTTCGTCGCGGGCCTCGACCCGGACTTCGCGCACCGTCACCAGGTCGCCGAGGAACTGCGCCAGCGCGCCCTGCACCAGCATCTGGGTCGCGCCGGCCAGCTCGGGCGAGTTCGGTGCGAACACCAGCTGCGCCACGCCGCTGCCGAAGTCCGGCCGCATCACCCGTTCGCCGGGCGCGGTGAAGAGCACGGCTTCGATCAGGTCGCGCACATGGCGGTCATGGCTGCTCTCGGCGGTGCGGCCGCGATGGTCGAACTGGTAGGGGGAGGCCAGGGGCATGGGTCACCTCAGGTCGCGATGACGCGGGGTTGGGTGGCGACGGCCAGCAGCGGCGCGCCGTTGGGCGCACACACCGCCACCCCCGTCTGGATGGCCAGCGGCATGCCCATCGCCTTGACGCGCAGCGAGCCGACCACCCAGCTGCCGGTGACGCAGGGGCCGGGGGCACTGGCGAAGGGGCAGCCGGCGACGGTGTAGGGCGGGCCGAGCGTGGCCACCGGCTGGCCGCTGACCAGCACGCGCGGCACCGGCGCGGTGGGGATCGCCTGGCCGCCATGGCCGCACAGCACGGTGGCGCCGAGATGGAGGACGGGACCGGGCATCAGGTCACCGTCAACGCGGCTAGGTTCATGTCGATGGGCGTGCCGACGATGTTGATCGCCGGGCCCGTCATGTTGATCACCGCGCCCTTGCCGTTGGAGATGATGATGCCGGTGTCGCTGACCGAGATCATCGCGCCCGTGGTGGTCTGGATCATGATGCCGCCCGCGGGACCCGGCACGTCGCTGATGATGATTCCGTTCTTGAGCGTGGTCTGCAGGGTGATGCCCGGCACCGCCGGCGGGATCAGCCGCGACATCACCGGCACCTCGGCGCCCAGGCCCCAGTAGCTGCCGACCCAGATCGGTTTGCTCGGGTCACCGCGCTCGAACTCCACCCAAACGCCCGATCCCATCAGCGGCAGCGCGAACAGGCCCATGTTCGGCCCGGCACAGGGCACGCAGGGCATGGCCCAGGTGGTCGGCGCCAGGCTGCCGACATCCGGGCAGATCACCTGGATGCGGCCGATCAGCAGCGGGTCGACGTTGTTGACCACGACGGCGCGGTACTTGCCGTAGAACTTCCGGGCCGGGCCGGTTTCTGCAGTCATGGCGGCACCATCGGTGTGTTGGAGACCAGTCCGTCGCGCGAGAGGTTGAAGCTCTGCTTGTACTGGCCGCGCTTGATGTCGTGGGTGACGCTGTTGACGTAGTAGAGTCCGTCGTAGCTGAGGCCGGCGCCGCGCACGCCCACCATCATCCGGGCGCGCAGCACGTGGCCGTAGCGCAGCACGTCGAGCGATCCCGAGCCGGTGATGGAATCCTGCGCCGAGAACAGGATGCCGAGCGCCTTGTTGGCCGCGTCGGACGGGTTGAGGTGTGCGGCGTCGCTCGGGAACTCCAGCCGGGAAGGCAGCGGGATGCGCAGGCCCATCGGGGGCCGCAGCACGCTGAGGTTGGGGATCGGGATCGGGATCGGCGCACGCCGCGACACCGGGTCCATCACCGTCATCACCACGATCTTCTTGGCCATGCCGTCGAAGCTGAAGCTCAGCGACTCGACGTTGGTGTAGGCGTCCATGTTGACGTTCAGCGCCGGCTGCGGCGCCGGGATGCGGATGTCGGGGCCGAAATAGGCGATGTTGGAACCCGGTGCCGGGCCGGGTTCGACGTAGAAGACGTAGCCGCAGTTGGAGGCCAGCTCCTTGAGGTATTCGCGATCGGTGCCGCGCTGGTGCGGCATCTCCTCCAGCGGGTTCGGGATGTCCGGGATCACGGGCGGGATCGCGATCGGAGCGATGCCCAGCGCCGCGTACTTGGCCAGGATGGCGTAGACGCGGGCGATGATCGGCATGGCCGGGAAGCGCATGAAGGGCATCTCCACCAGGTCCATGTACAGGCTCAGGTCCTCGCCGGTGATGGTTAGGGTGGACTTGCCCGGATCGTTGCTGGGCGCGATTTCCTGGCGGGTGACCACGCCGTCGGCCAGCACGTGCGGCAGGCCGTGCACGGTGGCGACGATGATCACGCGGGTCAGGATCGGGTCGAAGTAGCCCGCCGGCAGCAACGCGTTCTGGATCAGCGAGTTCTTGCCGACCTGGAAGCTGAGCTGGAAACCGCCGCGATCGCCGCCGCTGTTCACCTGCACGGCGTCGAGCGCGTCCAGCACCTCGGCCGGCGCGGGCACCGGCACGCCGGGGCCGATCAGCAGCGTCAGATGCACGCCGTCGAGCATCAGCCGATCCCCTCGGGCAGGGCGATGCGCAGGCTGCGGCCGATCGCTTCGGTCAGCGCGTCGGGGCGGGTGGCGCCATTGGCTTCGCAGAGCTTCCAGTACTGTTCGGGGTCGGTGAGGTAGCGCGCCGACAGGTTGTCCAGCCGGTCGCCCTGCACTACGGTGTGCCGGGCGAAAGCGATGAAGCGCTCCGGCGCCGGCACGAAGCGGCGCGCGAGGTAGGCGGTGCCGCGGCCGTCGGGACCCGCGTGCACCAGCACCGGCACGCCGTTGTAGCGGCTGTTGGGCGGGAACGGCCGGGTGCCGGCGGTGGCGTTGCCCAGCAGGTTCTCGAGCTGCTTGAGCGCGTCGTTCACGGAATGCCTCCCAGGCCCAGGGCCGCCAGGTCGCCGCCCGGCGCCTTGCCGGCCAGGCGTTCCTTGTTCTGCAGGTGGCCGAGGAAGAGCGTGCCGGCCTTGTGCGAGAAGCCGACGTCGTTCACCGACAGCACGCGCATGCCCAGGCTGACCTTGGCGCGCAGCGGGTTGAGGTCCGGGTCGAAGGCTTCTTCGGTGACGCTGAACTCGGTGATGCGCACGGCCAGGATGCGCTGCTTGCTCCAGACGAACAGCGCGAGCGGCGCTTCGGCCGCCGCGATCTCGATGGTGCCGATGGCGGCAAGCCCATCGGCCGCGAGCAGCGAAGCCGAAGTGGGATTGATCAGGCCCTCGAGCGCGGCGATCTGCGGCTGGATGCCGAACTGCACGGTGTTGGCGTGCTGGTCGGGGAACTCGAGCTGGTCGGTGGCGTCGATCTCGGCCTCGAGCTTCAGGGTTTCCACGGCCGGGCCTTTCAGTCGAAGTACTTCGGAACGGTCGCCCCCCTCGCCGGTGCCCTGCACCTGCAGCGTGCGGCTGAGCGAGTCCGGGTTGTACTGCAGGGCGATCACGCGCCTGACCGCGCCGGACTTCGGGTCGATCAGGGCGATACCGGCGCGCAACAGCTTCGGGGAGATCGGACTGTTGTTCATGGCGGGCGGTTCCTCACAGCGTTTCCCAGATCTCGCGCATTCTTCTTCCTTCCGTATCGAACATTTCGTTGCAGGCGTTCACCGCTTCCGAGCGGCTCTGGTCCTTGAACCAGTTCCGCATGTACTTGGTCGCGGTGATCCATTCGTTGACGGCGACCTTCCAGGCGCGCCGTTGGTCCGCCGAGCCGCCGTTGCTGCGCAGGCTCTCGCCCCTGGCGACGAGCTGCCGGGCGTACGCGCGGGCCTGGCTGGTCCAGGCCGCCGCGTCGCGGATCGGATCGCTCGAGCCCATTCCGGGGATCAGTTGGAGGGCGGGAGCCTGCGGCTGTGCGGCCGGATTCAGGGCCGGGGGAGAGGCGGCGGGCGGCCCGGCGTCCTTCTTCGCAGGCTCCTCGGCGGCGGGCTTTTGCGGCCCCTTTCCGGCCTGCGCCTGCCTGGCCTGGGCCTCGCGGTCCTTGGCCTGTTTGCGGAGCTTCTCGGAAAGCTCGCGCTGTTCCTCTTCGCGCTGCTGCCGCTCCCGCTCCTCAGCCACGTCCAGAAGCTTGAAGGAGTAGGTGAAAGAGTTTTCGGTGAAGAAGATTCCGTCACCCTCGGACTTGCTCTCCTCGCCCTTGCGGGTGCCCAGCGCCACCGTCACGGATTCGAGGCTTTGTCCGCCCATCATGTTGTTCTGGCTGATGACCACGGTGACCGTCGCGTAGATCTCCTTCGGATCCTGCTCGAGCAGCGCGGCCAGCTCGGAGGTCATGCCGGCGAGCTTGATCCGGACGTCCTTCTCGATCTCGCGCTCCATCTCTTCCTGCGCGGCTTGCCGTTTGGCGTCGCCGAGCAGAAGCTCCTCGACTTCGGGACCGATCGCGATCAGCGGATGTCCACCCTTGGGTCCGCCGCCGCGGGGCTTCGCGCCGCGGCCCTTGGCGCCGGCGCCGGCCCGGGCGCCCGGGCCCTTGAAGAACTTTCCGGCGCCGGCGCCGGACTTTCCCCTCGCCGCGGATTCCAGGCGCGATGCGGGCGGAACCTCGATCTTCGCAGCGGGGATACGGCCCGGAGGCGTTTTTGGCAAGGGCTTGGGCGCCGGCGGCGCGGCCGGGACTTCCACCTTCGCGCCGGGCGCCTTGACCTGGACTTCCTTGGAGTAGCCGCCCTTCTTCCACCAGCGTTCCTGCGCGGTGACTTCACTGCCCTGCATCTCCTTCGGGAGGTTCCTGGCCAGCTGCTTGGCGTCGTCGATCGTCTTGTTGAGGTGAGGCTGCTTCTCGCCGCCGGGAGGCGCCAGTTCGTTCGGCAGCGTGCGCTTGTCGCCCGCGCGCATGTCGGCCTCGCTCCACGGCCCGGCGGTGACGTCGCCAACGAGGACCTTTCCATCCTTGACCGCCACCATGTCCGGCCGGCGGTTCTTGTGCGGAAACGCCTTCTTGAGCCACGGGACGTCGCCGAACTCGGAACTCGTATAGACCTTGTAGCCCTTGCCCTCGAGCGTCTTGCGCCACTTGCCGATCTCCTGGGGCTCGGAGAACTTGCCAAGCTCCGCGGCTTCGTTGCCGTTGCGCTGCACCTGGGCGGGCCGCCCGTCCTGCTGCAGGACATGGGTGAGTTCATGGGCGATCAGCGTCCTGCCGGCCAGCGTTCCCGGCTGGTATGCGCCTTCGGCGAAGACCAGGTCGTGGCCGAAGGCGAACGCATTGGTCTGGCGCCGCAGAGCGGATGCCGATGCCTGCTCGCCCGAATGCACGCGGATCGAGCTGAAGTCCGCGCCGAAGCGGTCTTCCATGAAGTTGCGCGTCGAAGCGTCCAGAGCGACGCCGGAGCCACCGGTTTCGGCGGAAACCCTGGACCGGAAACCATCCAGTCCCTGGGTCTGCAGCGGTGAGGGGGTGCCCACCGTGGGCGTCGACGGGTGCATGACCAAGGCTGCCGCGGCGTTGGCCGCGCGCTCCGCATCCACAGCCCCCGGCGGGTTCAGAATGGCGGCGGGCCGCCCTGCGGCTGGCGCCACGCGCACCGAGGGGTGGTCGCCTGCCTGCGGAGCTTGCCGGTCGGCGGACGCGGTGGCGGACGGATTGGAGCGGGAGCGCGACATCAGCACGTCTCCGTCCGCGAACTCTTGAAGCCTTTCAGCCGGTACATCGTTCCCGCCGTGTGCCCCGCGTCATAGAGGCTCGCCGGCATCGGCTTGAGCCCGGACGGCGGCTTCAGCATCTGCGGCTGGTGCGCGAGCCAGGAATGGCCGGTGAGATGGTTCTTGCGCGGGATCAGCGTCAGGTTGGACTGGTCCGCGTCCTTTCCGCCCAGGAACAGCGGCACGACGTGGTGCAAATGCATGGTGTTGGCCACCGGGTCCTTGCCCCAGAGGCGCTGCATCCGCATCTGCTGGGCAGCCGTTTCGTCGCGGTCCGCGCCCGGGGTCCTGACGAAGACCAGTTGCGGGACGTTGCCGACCAGCGGCGGGCCCAGCAGGGTCGGCCAGCAGATCGGATATATTCCCTTGCGCTGCTTCTTCTTGTCCTTCTTCTTGCGCGTCTTGGCCTTCTTCGGTTTTGTCTGGCCCTTGGTCTTGCGGAACGTCTTGCGCGACTTGGCCGGCTTGGCGCGCTTGGGCTTGGGCGCCTTGGCGGTGCGGCCTGGCTTCCCGCGGGTGGGGCGCTTGAGCTTGCCGCGCCCCCGCAGGCTGATGATGAACTCTGCGACGGAAGCGACCTTCTTCTTCGTCCGCATCCAGTTGGTCTGCTTTTCGAAGCTGGCCATCTCGTCGTCTATCTTCTTTAGGGTTTCCCCTTCCTCCTTGAGGTTCTTCTCGTAGTCGATCAGCTCCCTGGCGGCGACCAGGTTCATGTTCACCGTATCCTCCAGTCCGCCTACCAGCGCGAACATGTCGCCGGCCAGGTCGCCGACGTAGGAGTTCTGGGTCATCCAGTCCTCGTGCCACTCGGCGAACTCGTCCAGCTGTTCCTCCACGTCGTCGAGGTTGGTCACGTCGTCGGGGATGTCCAGCTTGACGTTGCGGTTCAGGACGTAGGCGTGCTGCGCGTTCTGCGCGTACATCTGCATCTCGAGGTAGGCGAGGCCGAGGATGGTCTTGCGGTGCTCGTCGGACAGTCCGGCGAACACCGGGCCGAGCTCCTCCAGCAGCGCGATCGTCTCCGTGACGGCCTCGGCCTGCGCGTGCACGATGTCCAGCAGGTCGAGGTCCACCTGGTCGGCGTCCGCGAGCAGCGAATCGGCTTGCTGTTTTCCGGCACGGGCCGACACCAGCGCCGCGTCGATGTCCGACTGCCCCGCCTTGACCCGGTCGGCTTCCGCCGCACGCTGCTTGTCCTCGTCCTGCGTGGTGGGCTCGTCCTTCTCGGGCTCGGTCGCGACCGGGGGGCTGACAGCAGGTGCCGCCAGCTCTTCGACGAAGGCGGCGACGACGTAGAGCGGCTCCTTCGGTCCGAATCCCGGGACGGCTTCGGCGGTGACGACCTGCAACCAGGCGCCGCCGGCCTTGGTGGCGACGATGTTCACCTGGGTCCCGGGCTCCAGGGCCGTCGGGCAGTTGGACTTTTCGGCGCCGGCGGCGATGGAGCGGCAGACCTTGGCCGTCGTCTGGCCCGACAGCTTCCTTGCCTTCTCCCGCTTCGCATCGGCGGAGATCTCGTCCAGCGAGAGGATCCGGCCACGCCTCGCCGGAGGGCCGGGCTGCCGCTGCAGATAGGCCGGACCGCGTTCCGCCTGACCCTGCTGGACCACGTGCGTGAGTTCGTGCGCGAGCAGCTTCCGCCCCGCGCTGGTCGCGGGCGAGTACTGGCCCGATGCGAAGACGATGTCCCGCCCGCTGGTGAATGCATGGGCGTTCACCGCCGCGGTCGCCCGGTCGTCGACGTGGATGCGGACGCCGCTGAAATCGTGTCCGAACCGCGACTCGAAAAAGCCGCGTTCCGCCTCGGGCAGCGCTTGTCCCGGCGCCGAGAGCGCGGCCTCGACGGAGGCCGGAGCGGTCTCGGTGCCGGCATTGCCGGCAGTCATGCGCTGGATGCCCGGCGGGGCCTTGGCCGCGGGGGCGCTGCCGGACGTGAGGATCCGCTCCGCCATCCGATCCGCTTCGCGTTCGAACGCATCCCCTTCCGGGCCGATGCGGATCTTGGTCTGCAGCGCGCGCTGCTTCTTCCTCCGGCAGGTATCGCAGCCGCCGGGACCGGCTGCGGCCATCGAGCCACAGGACGAGCACCGCCGCTGCAGAATCCGGTTTCCGCCCGGGGGCGCGCGGTGGATGGCGCTCGATTCCGGCGTCGTGGTGGCCACGTGCTTCATCGACGCAGTCCCTGGACGATGGCAGCCGCGGCCCGGCTGCCGATGGAGGCGGCGCCCTCCGGAGCGGGCGCGGGGGGAAGGGAGAGCTTCAGCCCACGTTGGCTTCCCGCACCGGTGAGCTCCGCGGCGACCTGCGGATCCGCGAGCAGGTGGCCGAGGGCGGCCTCCAGCTCGCGGGTGATCCTGTGCTGCTGATCCGCGGGAAAACCCCGCAGCGCCAGTTCGCCGATGCTGACGGCGATCCGGGAGGGCGGGGGCCGGTTCATGCCCAGCCCCTGATTTCGCCGTCGGCGAGCGGCCGCTCCAGCTTTCCGCTTTCGCTCTGGGCGGCCCGGAGCAGGTGCGCCATGCCCACCGGCTGGTCCGATTCCGCCGCCAGGAAGGCGGCATTGAGCGCGATGTTGCGGATGTTTCCGCCGGGCAGGCTCAACCTCGCCAGC
Source organism: uncultured Arenimonas sp. (assembly GCA_965650505.1). Taxonomy (GTDB): domain Bacteria; phylum Pseudomonadota; class Gammaproteobacteria; order Xanthomonadales; family Xanthomonadaceae; genus Arenimonas. Next base: position 15,358 of record CBFGOZ010000001.1, on the reverse strand, counting down.
TTGGCGAAGTCGATGTCCGCCAGCGGCACCTTTTCCGGGAAGGCTCGCCGCCAGATCGCCTCTCGCAGCGCGAGGTCGGGGAAGGGGAAGTTGACGATGAAGCGCAGGCGGCGATGGAAGGCCCGGTCCAACCCGGATTTCATGTTGCTGGTCAGTACTGCCAGTCCCCGGTACGCCTCCATGCGCTGCAACAGATAGCTGACCTCGATGTTGGCGTACCGGTCATGGCTGTCCTTGACCTCGCTGCGCTTCCCGAACAGCGCATCGGCCTCGTCGAACAGCAGGATGGCGCCGCTCTGTTCTGCGGCGTCGAAGACGCGGCGCAGGTTCTTCTCGGTCTCGCCGATGTACTTGCTCACGATGGCCGAAAGGTCGATGCGGTACATGTCCAGCTCGAGCTCCCGGGCCAGGACTTCGGCGGCCAGCGTCTTGCCGGTGCCGCTTTCCCCGCAGAACAGCGCGCTTACGCCCAGCCCGCCGCCGCCGCGCTGGGCGAAGCCCCAGTCCTCGTAGACGCGGGCGCGCTGGCGCAGGTGCGCGGCGATCTGCCGCAGCGTGTTTCGCGGCGCGGGAGGCAGGATCAGGTCGTCCCAGCAGGCCCGAGCATCGATGCGTTCGGCGAGGTCGTCGAGCTGGGCCCGGCCCAGGTGCCGGCAGGCGCGCCAGATGCCGGCTTCGACGTCGTCCGCGCCGGGTTCGGTCGTCGCCGCAATCTCGGCGATGCTGGCCGCGCTGAGGCTGAACTGGCTCGACAGCGCGCCCAGGTCTCCGTTCACCAGCGCCGCGTACTCTCCCAGGGCCGATTGCCAGAGCAGACGCTGTTCGGTCGGGGGCGGGCGATCGACCGTCCAGCTGCGGCATGCGCGCTGCAGGCGAACCGGATCGCGAGAGCGGATGAACAGCGGCGCCTGCAGGTTCTCGGCGAAACGCTCGATGGTGGCCGCGGTCGTCGGTCCGTCGCCTTCCAGCAGCAGGGCTGCAGGCAGCAGCCGGGACTCGCGTTCCAGCAGGACCTGCAGAAGGTCCGTCTCCGCGGCGGAGGTGGGCAGGTCGCCGGCACGCAGCGAGTAGGTCCGGTAGCCGAGTTTCCCGGCGACCGAGGCGACAATGTCCTGCTGTCCCCTGGCATCGTTGCCTTCCAGAAGGGTTGGTTCGCCGCAGTGGGCCTCCGAACTGAGGTGGGCGGCAATGCGGTCGGCCAGCGCGGCGTGGGTGGGCGAGAGCCGGGCCGGCGGCGGCAGCGGGGCCATCATCGGCCGTAGCCGGCTGTCGATGTGGTTGATGCCCGCGACAAAATGCAGGATGCGTTCGTCCACCCGCAGGGCACTGTCGACCAACCGGGTGCCGGCATCGATTTCCAGCAGCCGCCAGCGCCGCAGGGGACGCACCGGCGTCATTGCACTCCAGTGCGCGCCGGGAAGCCGGGCCATGGCCAGGCCGAAGCAGGGGCTGCGCAGCCCCCACCCGCCAGGGGTGAGGGCGCAGGCGTCCGCGGTGGCCGCGTCGAGTTCGACGCCGCAGCACAGCAGCAGCACCTGCCGCTCGAAATCGGAGAGGTCGAACACCTCGCCAACGATGTCGAGAGCGGCGGCGGCCGGCAGATCGTTGCGCGCCGCGGCCAGCGCGACCTGCAGAGCCCTGGCCTCCGCCTCTGCGCTCGTGTCCTGGCGATCCGTCAGGAGTCGATGGCGCAGGCAGGCCAGTTCGGCGGCCAGAACCCGCTGGTTGGCTTCGGTCCAATCCACCGGCGCGCTCGGCCCGGTCATGCGATCTCGATCCGGTGGTCAAGGAAGACCGGCGGCGAAACCGACCGGTCCACCAGCTGGCTGTCGACGCCATCCACGCGCAGCCTCACCTGGTGCACGCCAACCGGCGCCCTGGCGATGCGGAAGGTCAGGCTGCTGGCCGGCAGGGCGTGCGGTTCGGAAACCACTTCCCGGCTGCCCAGCAGCAGCGATGCGCGCTGGTTGGGAAGCACCTGCGGTCGGCAGCCCAGGGTCAGGGTCGCCAGTTCGTCGGCGTCACGCAGGAACACCTCCGGTGGTGTCGTCAGGCTGGTGATCTCGGGGGCGATCTGCAGGTTGCCCTCGCTCGTGGTCAGGACGGCTGATTCTCCGGGCCGGACGAGCTCCATCGTGACCAGATAGTTCCCCGCCGGGATGTCCGCCGGCGCGTTCGGAAGGTTGAACTCCACTCGCTGCGCGCCGGCGCTGGAAGCTGGCTCGAGGCGATGTTCGATTCCCAGGCGCGGCAAGCTGAGCAGCAGCGCATGGCCGCTTCCATCCAGGTGCTGGCCCAGCACGGCGATGCTGTCGCCAAGGTGCGCGGCGATCCGCGAGCCCGGCAGCGCCAGCGATTCGATCCGTGGATAGGCCAGCGCCAAGCCCGTCTGCGCGACGATGCCGCGCTCGCGCGACACGGCCGGGTCGGTTTGGGAGGGCTCGCGTCCGCCGCGGGTCAGCACCGGTAGCGCCGACTGCGCCGGGCGCTCCGATTCGATCAGCACCACGGAAACCTGGTACGCGGCGGTGGGCCGGTAGTGCGCCTGCATCGCGGCCCAGATCTTGGACATCTCCTCGGTGTTCATCGGCGTGGGCGTGATGCGGATCTGCTCGTACTGTTCCGAGAGGTCCGAGGCGCGCAGGGCCTGGTAGACGCTGGGAAGCAGCGCGCCGTCGATCGGCATGCCCGGCGGGTTGAGCGCCTTGCGGATCGTCTCGCGCGCCGGTACCGGCGTCTGGTGCAGCAGCATCATCGCGTAGCCGAGCAGCACTTCGGCCTGGAGATCGCCGGTGCCGTAGGCGGTGACCAGGTAGTGCAGGTCCAGGGCCAGCGGCGGGTTTCCGGTCCGGGTTCCGCCGCGGCTTCTCGAGGGAAGGTCGAGGTTGCGCATCGCCGCGTTGTGGGTGACCTGGTGCAGGAAGAGGTTGATCTGCGGTTTGGCGTTCGCGCCCTCGAGGGCGATGCTGTCGGGGGCGACGGCGGATACCAGCACGCCCTGACCCATCGCATCGGTCACCTCGTGGTCGATGACGCCGCTGTCGAGCAGGTCCCGGAGGATGGCGGTGACGCCGGCGATGGCGAGCGAGTTGCTCATGGCGACTTCCTGCCGCGCTTCTGCAGGTAGGCGTCCAGCGACATCGGCTTGCGTTCCGGGCCGGAGTCGCGTCCGCCGCCGCGCGCATGCGCGGCCGTGGCGGCGGTCAACTCGATGCGACCGATGTGGATGTGTACTTCCGGTGCGACAGGCTTGGGGTCCAGTGTCCGGGAGCTGCTCGCCGGTGCGTGCGTCCCGGCCGCCCGACCGTGCGACGGCACCAGGCCGGCGGCCTTCATCGGCGCGCGCGCATCGGCGGCCGGAAAGATGCGATTGGGATCACGCGGCCGAACCGTTTGCTCCCCCGTCCTGATCCGGGAGCTTGTCTGGCCGCGTCGGGCGGCCGACCCCGCGTCATCGGTCAGGGCGGGCACGCCGGCGTCTGCCGTCGCGGTCGGGCGGCCGTTCCGCAGAACGGGCAACCGTTCGTCGCGAGGTCCTGGTGCCACGGGCGTTTCGGCATCGCCTGCCGAAGCCGGTGCCGCTGCGGGTCGACCGCGCTTTTGCGGGGCCGCGGCGTCGCCATCGGATGATCCGGGCTTCGGGGCGGCCGCTGTCGATGGGCGCGCCGGGTGCATTGCACGCGTCCCGGCATCCGCCTTGATCACGGTCGCCGTGGGTTCCGGCGCCGCATCGTCGACGGCCGCGTCGCGCGCGAGCTCTCCGGCGAATGGGGCTGCCGCGGCCGAACGCAGGGATATCGCGGGGCGCAGCGCCTGTTCGGCCAGCTGTCGGAAGAAGCCGGCCATCAGTGCAGCCTCTCCAGATAGGCCGCGCGGCGCGATTCACCCAATGCGAGGATCGCGCGCTCGCTCCAGCCGTAGGCACGGGCGAGGCGGTGTACGTCGTCCAGGAGCGCCATCGCGCGGGCGTCGATTTCCTCCCACAGGAAGGCGCCTGGGTCGAAGCCCAGATTCCATTGCCCACCGCAGACCTCGCAGGCCAGCGCCAACTGGAGCTGGCGTTCGGCAGCCAGGGCGGACAGGCCTTGGTCGATGTCGTCGAAATCGGCGGCATTGACCTGATCCGGCGCCAGAGCGCAGCGACGGAACAGCTCAAGTTCGGTCGAAGCGAGGTCCCGGGACCGCACGGCCGCGACGAGATCGCGGCAACGCGGCAACCGGAACTGCCGGCCGCCGGCGTCGGTGTAGAGCGGGCCCGGCGGGAGCGGCGTGTCGTCCTGCACGTCCCGGATGTCGAACTCGACTTCGATGTCCGCGGTGCAATGCGGGCATTGGCCGCGGCCCGATACCCGTGAGCCGAAAAGGTGCCGCCGCAGCCGCAGCAGATGCCAATCACGCTGCCCCAGGTCAAGGTTGGCCAGGGCCTCGGTATCCTGTCCGGGCAATGCCCACGCGAGCAGGCGCAGCGCGCGCGCCGGCGGGTTGCAATGGCTGGCCTGCTCCCACATCTGCAGAAGCATCGTGGCACCGGTCCGGACCATGGTCAGACCGCCGGCTCGGTGAACCCGATCTCGGCCGGCTCGGCCACGTCGTAATCGCGCTCCCAGCCCTCATTCTCGAGCTTGATGGACTGGATGGCGACGGCGTTGGCGTTGGCGTCGAGGTCGGGCAGGGCCTGGAATTCCGAAACCCAGCAGCGGTAGATCTTGTAGGCGATCGCCAGCTGGCCGGCCTCGTTGTACATCTCGATGATCAGGTCCTTGCGGAAGTCCTTGAGCGAGGTTTCCTTGCCCAGGCCCGAACCGAAGTTCCAGACCTTGTTGGCCCACCTCTCGAACTCGGTGTCGTGGGTGACGCCGCGTTCGAGCGTGATCGCCTCGTATTTGCTGCGCCCTGGCGACTTGCGCGACGTGGACGGGTCACCGCCGTTGCGGTGCTCGACCACCTCGGTGCTGCGCTTGAGTGCGCCGACCTTGGAAACGCCGGCGACGTAGCGGCCGTCCCACTTCACCCGGAACTTGAAGTTCTTGTAGGGGTCGAGCCGACGGGCGTTGACGCTGAACTGTGCCATGGTGTCCTCCTGGATTCCGGGCTCAGACCTGCGCCTGGAGCGCGATCTGCTGGATCTTGATGACCACGAACTCCGCTGGCTTCAGCGGCGCGAAGCCGACCTCGACGTTGACGATGCCGTTGTCGATGTCGGTCTGGGTGGTGGTCTCGTGGCTGCACTTGACGAAGTAGGCCTCGCGCGGCGTCGCGCCCTGGAAGGCGCCGTCGATGAAAAGCGAATGCATGAAGGCGCCGACATTGAGGCGGATCTGCGCCCACAGCGGCTCGTCGTTGGGTTCGAACACCACCCACTGGGTGCCGCGGAACAGGGTTTCCTCTATGAACAGGGCGAGCCGGCGGATCGGGATGTACTTCCATTCGCTGGCCAGGCGGTCGTCGCCGCGCAGCGTGCGCGCGCCCCAGACGATGTTGCCCGCGGCCGGGAAGTTGCGCAGGCAGTTCAGGCCGAGCGGATTGAGCTCGCCGTTCTCGCTGTCGGTCAGCGGCACCGAGAGGCCCGAAAGGCCGTTGAGCGTCGCTTCCAGCCCGGCTGGCGCCTTCCAGACGCCGCGCGAGGCGTCGGTGCGGGCGATGACGCCGGCGATCGCGCCGCAGGGCGCGAAGGTATCGATCAGGCCGTCGCGCAGGGGATTGGGCTGGCGCAGGCGCGGGAAATACACCGCGGCGTTGCGGCTGCGGGTGTTGAAGGCGGTGATGCCGGCCTTGGCGGTGGCGACGTCGGTCCAGCTGCTGGGCGGGTCGATGACCAGGAAGGCGCGGCGGTCCTCGCAGTATTTCGCGGCATCCGCCACCAGGGCCGCATCGACGTCCTGGTCGGCGATGCCCGCCGTAGCCAGGTAGGGCGGAATGCACAGCAGGTTGAACAGGTCCACGCGCTCGAGCGCGTACAGGCCCTTCTTCGCCGCGGCAAGGCCGGGGCCGGTGAAACTGTTTGCCACCAGCGCAAGGCCGTCGCCCGCCGGCGTGCCGACGGAATCGTTGGCGGTATTCCCGACCCAGACGCTGGTGCCGGGTGCCGGCGCGGCGTGCGCGGTGGGGGCGACCAGCGGCGTCGGTGCGCGGACGAGCCTGGACTGCGCTTCGAGCAGGCGGTCGATGCGACGCGCGCTTTCGACCACGGTGACGTTCCGGAACTCCTCCTCCACGCCGGTGCGGGTGTCGCGCACGCGCAGGTTGAACAAGTCGGTGGTGGCGACGCCGAGCTGGGCGGCGGCTTCCGTGGCGATGCTGGCGGCGACACTTTCCACCCGCGCCCGCAGCGAATTGCCCCAGGACCCGGGCGACGCGGCGCGCAGCTGCAGCCCGTTGGCGTCGATCGCCGCGGTGGCCGGCGGCGCGCCGGGCGCGGTATTGGTGTTGTAGAGGCGGACGACGATGGCCTTGCCGCCGCCGTTGTTGAAGAAGTCGCGGACGGCGAACCCGAGCCGCGATTCCTTCCAGAGCCCGCCGAACACCCGCTCGAAGTCGGCGTAGCTGCCGAGCGTTTGCGGATCGTCGACCGGTCCGTGCATCGCGCGGCCGATGAAGGCGGTCGTGGAGGTCGCCACCCCGGTGATGGCGCGGGCCGTGCTGGGGATTTCCTCGATGTAGACGCCCGGGTGTGCAAGGGTGGCAGGCATGCGTGGACTCCTTGGGCTTGGACGCGTTCCGCACGGTGCCTCCGTGCGTCGCGTCCGCTGTTGGAAGGGATCGCGCCGCAGTGGATGGCTCTGTCTGCCGGCTGGACCGGCCGGTGGACCACTGCGTGCGGCGAACGGAATGTCCGTGTGCGAATTCAGACGACGAGCTTTCTCGCACAGTCAGGCCACGCGGCGATGACCGAAGCGACTCGGAGACCCGTAAGCGCCGCTTGCATTCGTGGACGCGGCGCCGCCGGCGCAGCGTTGCGGCGGGGCGCTAAGCGTTACCGCACAAGATCGGGCCAGACTGGCTTGCCGGTAAGCCGCGCTGGCGCGGCGGCCATTCGCCTCAGGCCGGCGAGGTATCGTCGAGCGCCGCCAGCACCTGGGCGCCGTAACGTTCGAGCTTGGCGCCACCGACGCCGGTGACGGTGCCCAGTTCGGCCAGCGAACGCGGGCGGCGTTCTGCGATCGCCCGCAGGGTGGCGTCGTGGAAGATCACGTAGGCGGGCACCGACTGTTCACGCGCCAGCTGGGCGCGCAGCGCGCGCAGCGCGTCGAAGGCCGGCTGGTCGGCGGTCGCGAGGCTGACGGGCGCAGTGCCGCCCCGGCCCGTGCGCTCGCGTTCGCGCCTGCGCGGCGATTCCTCGCGCAGCGCGACCGCCTGTTCGCCCTTGAGCACGGGCCGGCTGGCGGCGGTGAGGCGAAGGGAGCCATGGCCCTCGATGTCGACTTCCAGCAGGCCCATCGCCACCAGCTGCCGGAACACGCCCTTCCACTGCCGGGCGTCGAGTTCGGCGCCGATGCCGTAGGTGCTCAGCTGGTGGTGGCCGAGCTGGGCCATGCGCTCGTTGTCCACGCCGCGCAGCACGTCCACCAGATGGGTGACGCCGAAGCGCTGGCCGGTGCGGTAGACGCAGGACAGCGCCTTCTGCGCGGCCACCGTGGCGTCCCAGGTGCGCGGCGGCTCCAGGCAGTTGTCGCAGTTGCCGCAGGGCTGCGGATAATCCTCGCCGAAGGCCGCCAGCAGGGTCTGGCGCCGGCAGCGCGTGGATTCGCAGTAGCCGAGCAGGGTGTCGAGCTTGCGCCGCTCCAGCCAGCGGCGTTCTTCGCCGGCCTCGGAGTTCTCGATCATCTGCCGCAGCGTCACCATGTCGCCCAGGCCGTAACACAGCCAGGCCTCGGCGGGTTCGCCGTCGCGGCCGGCGCGCCCGGTTTCCTGGTAATAGCCCTCCAGCGACTTGGGCAGGTCGAGATGGGCGACGAAGCGCACATCGGGTTTGTCGATGCCCATGCCGAAGGCGATTGTGGCGCACATCACCACGCCGTCCTCGCGCAGGAAGCGGCGCTGGTTGGCCGCGCGCACGCCGGCATCGAGGCCGGCGTGGTAGGGCAGGGCAGTGAGGCCCTGCGCGGCCAGGAACTCCGCGGTCTCCTCCACCTTGCGCCGCGACAGGCAATACACGATGCCGGCCTCTCCGCGCCGGTCGGCGAGGAAATCCAGCAGCTGGCGCCGCGCGTTGTCCTTCTGCACCACCCGGTAGCGGATGTTGGGCCGGTCGAAGGAGGTGATGAACTGGCGCGCGTCCTGCAGGCCCAGGCGCTCGGCGATCTCGCGGCGGGTAGGCGCGTCGGCGGTGGCGGTGAGCGCGATGCGCGGCACGTGGGGCCAGCGCTCGTGCAGCAGGTTGAGTTCCCGGTACTCGGGCCGGAAGTCGTGGCCCCACTGCGAGACGCAGTGCGCTTCGTCGATGGCGAACAGGGCGATGCGGCTGCGGTCGAGCAGGCGCAGGAAGCGGTCGGTGAGCAGGCGTTCGGGGGCGACGTAGAGCAGGTCGAGGTCGCCCGAGATGAGTCGGGACTCGACCGCGGCGGCGGCGTCGGCGGACAGCGACGAGTTCAGGTAGGCCGCCCGCACGCCCAGTTGTTCCAGGGCCTCGACCTGGTCCTGCATCAGCGCGATCAGCGGCGAGACCACCAGGCCGGTGCCCTCGCGAAGCAGGGCCGGCACCTGGTAGCACAGGGACTTGCCGGCGCCCGTGGGCATCAGCACCAGGCAGTCGTTGCCGGCGACGAGGTGGTCGACCACCGCCTGCTGTTCGCCCCGGAACCCGGGAAAACCGAAAACGCGGCGCAGCAGGTCGTGGGCGGGGGAGGACATGCAGGCAGTTTACCGGGACCGGCGCGCCCGAGCTTGCGAAATCCGCCCGGCGAGGGCCGGGCGGATTCGGGTCTTCACGCCGCTACGGTCACTCCAGCAAGGAGCGCAGCATCCAGGCGTTCTTCTCGTGGATCTGGAGGCGCTGGGTGAGCAGGTCCTCGGTCGGGTCGTCGTCGGCGTCGTCGGCGACGTCCAGAACCTTGCGGGCCGTGCGGCAGACCGCCTCGTTGCCGACCACCAGCTGCCGGACCATTTCGCGCCAATCCGGGGCGCTGGGCCCGCCCTCTTCCGGGATGCTGGAGAGCCTGACGAACTCGGCATAGGAGCCCGGCGCGTTGAAGCCCAGTGCCCGGATGCGCTCGGCGATCTCGTCCAGCGCCGTCCACTGCTCGGTGTATTGGGTCATGAACATCGCGTGCAGGCTGTTGAACATCGGCCCGGTCACGTTCCAGTGGAAGTTGTGGGTCTTCAGGTAAAGCGTGTAGCTGTCGGCCAGGAAATGCGAGAGGCCGTCGGCGATCTTCCTGCGGTCCTTCTCGCTGATGCCGATGTCGATCCGGCTGCCGCCGACGGCGGCGCCGGCGGCCTTCTTCGCGGATTTTTTCGAAGCCATGGGGAGCCTCCTTTGTTGGATGCATCCACTCTAAGCGATGCGAGGTCAACGACAAATGACCCGGTCCGGGTTGTTACCATAGTGTTAGATGGAAAATCGCCCCGCCTCCCTTCCCGGTTTCGACGACGGGGCCGTGCTCAGCCGCGACCGCGGCCGCCTGCTGCGCCTGCTGGCCGAGGCCCGCAAGGCGCCGCCCGCTTCCGGCAAGCGTGCCGCCTACGAGGCGGCGCTGGCGGCCTCGCGCGCGGCACGCGACCTGCGCGCCGCGCAGGCGCCGGTGCCGAGCTTCGACGACAGCCTGCCGGTGGCGCGCGAGGCCCAGACCCTGGTGGACCTGATCCGCCGGCATCCGGTGGTGGTGGTCGCCGGCGAGACCGGCTCGGGCAAGACCACCCAGCTGCCCAAGCTCTGCCTGGCCGCCGGCCGCGGCCGTGCCGGCCTGGTCGGCTGCACCCAGCCGCGCCGCATCGCCGCCCGCGCCGTCGCCCGGCGCGTGGCCGAGGAGCTGCAGGTGCCGATGGGCGGCGCCGTCGGTTACCAGGTGCGCTTCACCGACAACGTCGGCGATGGCACCTACATCAAGTTCATGACCGACGGCATCCTGCTGGCCGAGATCCAGTCCGACCGCTGGCTGTCGAAGTACGACACGATCATCGTCGACGAGGCGCACGAGCGCAGCCTCAACATCGACTTCCTGCTCGGTTACCTGAAGAACCTGGTCGCCAAGCGTCCGGACCTCAAGCTGGTCATCACCTCGGCCACCATCGACACCTCGCGCTTCGCGAAACACTTCGGCGACGCGCCGGTGGTCAACGTCGAGGGCCGCAGTTATCCGGTCGAAGTGCGCTACCGCCCGGGCGACGAATCCGAAGACGACGCCGCGCCCGCCGGAAAGGGCGCGCGCCGCGGCGAAGCCGAATCGCGCGACCGGCCGCTGGCCGAAGCCATCGTCGCCGCCGCCGACGAGATCACCCGCGAGGACCCGCAGGGCGACGTGCTGGTCTTCCTGCCCGGCGAACGCGAAATCCGCGACGCGCACGCTGCCCTGAACCGGCGCAAATACCGGAACACCGAGGTGATCCCGCTGTACGCGCGGCTGTCGGTGCGCGACCAGGACAAGGTGTTCAACCCTGGGCCGGGGCGGCGCATCGTGCTGGCCACCAACGTGGCCGAAACCTCGCTGACGGTGCCGCGCATCCGCTACGTCATCGACCCGGGCCTGGCGCGCGTGAAGCGCTACAGCCCGCGCGGCAAGCTCGACCGCCTGCACATCGAGCCCATCAGCCAGGCCAGCGCCGACCAGCGCAAGGGCCGCTGCGGGCGCATCGCCGCCGGCATCTGCTACCGCCTTTACGCCGAGGACGACTTCAATTCCCGGCCGCGCTACACCGACCCGGAGATCCTGCGCGCCTCGCTGGCCGGCGTGATCCTGCGCATGCTGACGCTCGGCCTGGGCCGCGTGGAGGATTTCCCCTTCATCGATCCGCCGGACCCGCGCGCGATCGCCGACGGCTGGCAGACCCTGGCCGAACTGGGCGCGGTGGACGCCGAGCGCCGGCTCACGCCCATCGGCCGCGAGATGTCGCGCCTGCCGGTGGATCCTAAGCTGGCGCGCATGCTGGTCGCCGCGCGCACGCACGGCGTGCTGGCGGAGGTACTGGTGATCGCGGCCTTCCTGGGCATCCAGGACCCGCGCGAGCGTCCCGCCGACGCCCGCGAGAAGGCCGACAACGCCCATGCGCAGTTCGCCGACCCGAACTCCGAGTTCGTCGGCATCCTGAAACTGTGGCAGGCCTACCGCGCGGCGCACGAGGACCTGACCCAGTCGAAGCTGCGCGACTGGTGCGAGCGGCATTACCTGGGCTTCCTGCGCATGCGCGAATGGCGCGAACTGCACCGCCAGCTGCTGCTGGCCTGCGAGGAGATGCAGTGGCCGGTGGACGCCGCGCCGGACCCCGAGCCGGGCAGCAAGGCGGCGCTCACCCGCTATGCCAGCCTGCACCGGGCGCTGATCGCCGGCCTGCCCTCGCAGATCGGCCACCGCAGCGAGAAGGGCCTCTACGACGCACCGCGGCAGCGCAAGTTCCAGCTGTTCCCCGGCTCGACGCTGGCGAAGTCGCCTGCCAGGGGCGTCGGTGGCCCGCCGGCCTGGCTGCTGGTGGCGACCCTGCTCGACACCCAGAAGGTCTGGGGCCTGACGGCCGCGAGGATCGAGCCCGAATGGGTGGTCGCCGAACTGCCGCACCTGCTGGCGCGCAAACACTACGACCCGCACTGGTCGCGGGCCCAGGGGCGCGTCGTGGGCAGCGAGCAGATCAGCCTGTTCGGCCTGGTGCTGGCGCCGAAGAAGCCCGTGCACTACGGCGGCCTGTACCCGGCCGAGGCGCGCGAGATCTTCGTGCGCCAGGGCCTGGTGCCCGGCGAGGCCGACACCCGTGCGCCCTTCCTGAAGCGCAACCTGGCCACGCTGGAGAAGGCGCGCGAGGAGGAGGCCAAGCTGCGCCGCGCCGGCCTGGTCGCCGACGAGGACTGGCAGGCGCGCTGGTACCTGGACCGCCTGCCGGCCGAGGTCAATTCCATCGCCGGCCTCGACAGCTGGTACGGCAAGCTGCCGCCCGAACAGAAGAAGGCGCTGGAGTGGTCGCTGGCGGAGCTGCTGCCGGGCGAGGGCAGCGAGGCGGAGAGGTTCCCGAAGTATTTCGCGCTCGGCGACACCCGGCTGGCCCTGCACTATCGCTTCGAGCCGGGCCACGCCGAGGACGGCGTGACCCTGGACGTGCCGCTGCACCTGCTGAAGGCGCTCGATCCGGCCCGGCTGGGCTGGCTGGTGCCGGGCCTGGTGGAGGAGAAGGCCACCGCCCTGATCCGCGGCCTGCCCAAGGCGCTGCGCCGCAACTACGTGCCGGCGCCGGATTTCGCCCGCGCCTTCGCCGAGGCGCATCCGCGGCCCGACGCCGACGCGCTGCCCGGCGCATTGGCCCGTTTCCTTAGCAAGGCCACCGGCGCGCCGGTGGCGGCGCTGGACTTCGACGAGTCGGCGCTGGAGCCGCACCTGCGCATGAACCTGCGCCTGGCCGAACGCGACGGCCGCGTGCTTGCGCTTTCCCGCAGCCTGGACGAGCTGCGCGAACGCTTCGGCGGCGAGGCCGAGCGTGCATTCGCGCAGCGCGCCGGCGAACGCCTGGCGCGCGAAGGCCTGCGCGATTTCCCCGACGAACCGATCCCGGCCCAGGTGCCCGGCGCCGCCGGCGTGCCGGCCTATCCGGCCCTGGTGGACGGTGGCGATTCGGTGTCGCTGAGCGTATTCGCCGATCCGCAGGAGGCGACGCAGGAGCATGTACGCGGCGTGCGCCGGCTCGCCGGCTTCGCGCTGGCCGACAAGCTGCGGCAGGCGCGCAAGCAGCTGCCGGTGTCGCCGAAACTGGCCCTGCTTTACGCCGCCATCGAAGGCTTCGCCCAGGCCGGCAAGGCCGAACCTGCGCACGAGCACCTGCGCAGCGACCTGGCCCAGGCGGCGCTGGATGCGGTGCTGTCCGGGGAACTGGGCGGCATCCGCGACGCCGCCGCCTTCCGCTCGGCGGTGGAGCGGGCCGGCCGGCAGCTTTTTCCCGAGGCGATGTCGCGCCTGCAGCTGGCGGAGGCGATCCTGGGCGCGGTGGCCGAGATCAAGCCGCGGCTGGAATCGCCGCTGCTGGGCTGGGCCAAGGGCAACCTGGACGATCTGAAGGCGCAGCTGGCGGGACTGGTGCCGCCGGGTTTCCTGCGCGAGACGCCGGCGGCGTCGCTGGCGGAATACCCGCGTTACCTCAAGGCGCTGTCGCTGCGCGCCGAACGCGCGCTGCGCGACCCGGTGCGCGACCAGGCGCGGCTGCTGGAGATCAAGCCCTTCAGCGACGCCCTGGACGCGGCGCGCCGCAGTGGCCGCATCGCGCGGCCGGAGTGGCAGGAATTCCGTTGGGACCTGGAGGAGCTGCGCGTGTCGCTGTTCGCGCAGGAGCTGGGCACCCGCCGCCAGGTCTCGACCAAGCGGCTGGCGCGGCAGCTGGAGGCGCTTACTTGACGCGCCTGACCTTGACGCGGGTGTTGTAACCCTCGACCGAGAGGAACCAGGCGCCGAAGGCACCGGCCTCGATCTTCACGACCGGGCTGTCGAGCTTGACGCCGCGCAGCTGCGAACCCGGGTCCACCGACTGCCAGACCTGGCCGTTGGTGAGCACGAAGCGGCCGTCGCGACCGTCCCAGCCGGTGAACTCGCCGGCGATGCGGGTTTCGATGTCGTCGTAGTTGTTGCCGCTGCCCTCGAAGCCGCGGCGGTCGACCGCCGGGGGCGGCGCCGCGCTGCGGGCCACTTCGCCGACCTCCTGGCTGAGCCAGGCATTGAGCTGGGCCAGTTCTTCCGGCGTGAGCTTGTCCAGGCCGGCCGCCTTGAACTCGGCGTGGGACATGCGCTCTTCCAGGGAGGAGAATTCCTGCGCGGAAACGGTGCCGCCGGCGAGGGCGAACAGGACGAGGGTGGTGCCAAGCAGTCGACGCATGTTGGATGTTCCGGACTGGTTAAACTGGCCAGTATTCGCGGGAGAGTCTAACTCCCCGGGTCATGCAGGCGCCACTTGAACCCTTCCAGCCCGCCGTCGTCGCGATCCCTGCCCTGGCCGGATGGCCCGGGCCCCCTCACGCCCCTGTCCAGCGCCCTGCGCGAGGCGGCGGCGGGCCTGCCGGCGTCGGCGGAATCCGGCCTGGTCGAACGTGTGCTCGCCACCCTGCAGCCGCTGCGCGCCGATCCCGAAGTGATGGCGGCGGCCGCGCTGCACCTGTGGCCGGCCCTGCGCGCGGCCGTGCCCGCCGAGGTGCTGGCGGCGTCGCCGCGCCTGCCGTCGCTGCTGGACGGCCTGGCCGCCGCCGACCAGGTGCGGGCCCTGCACCACCAGCGCCAGGGCAAGGGCAGTGCCGAGGGCCTGCGCCGGCTGTTGCTGGCCCTGGTGCGCGACCTGCGCGCGGTGCTGGTGCTGCTGGCGATCCAGCTGGTGCGCCTGCGCGAGGCCGCAAGCTTGCCGGCGGATGAACGGCTGGCGCTGGCCGGGCTCACCGCCGACATCTACGCGCCGCTGGCCAACCGCCTGGGCATCTGGCAGCTCAAGTGGGAGCTGGAGGACCTGGCCTTCCGCTGGACCCAGCCCGAGACCTACCAGCGCATCGCCCGCCTGCTGGACGAGAAGCGCGGCGACCGCGAGCGCTTCATCGAGGACGCCAAGCGCCGCATGCGCGAGGCCCTGGCCGAGGCCGGCATCGCCGCCGACGTCGCCGGCCGGCCCAAGCACATCTACAGCATCTGGAAGAAGATGCAGCGCAAGGGCGTGCCCTTCAGCGAGCTCTACGACATCCGCGCCGTGCGCGTGCTGGTGGACGACATCCCGGCCTGTTACGCCGCGCTGGGCATCGTGCACCAGCTCTGGCCGTCGATCCCGTCCGAGTTCGACGACTACATCGCCCACCCCAAGGGCAACGACTACCGGTCGCTGCACACCGCGGTGATCGGACCGGGCGCGCGCACGCTGGAGGTGCAGGTCCGCACCCACCAGATGCACGAACACGCCGAGCTGGGCGTCGCCGCGCACTGGCGTTACAAGGAGGGTGGCGGCGCCGACGCCAGCTTCGAACGCAAGGTCGCCTGGATGCGCCAGCTGCTGGAGCAGCGCGACGAGGGCGAGGAGGCGCTGTTGGCCGGGTTCTCCACCGAACTGGTCGAGGACCGCGTCTACGCGCTGACGCCGCGCGGCGAAGTGGTCGACCTGCCGCGCGGCGCCACCGTGCTGGATTTCGCCTACGCGGTGCACACCGAGGTCGGCCACCGCTGCCGCGGCGCCAAGGTCAACGGCCGCATCGTGCCGCTGGACC